>JBQCJQ010000249.1:0-3001 GCA_051952615.1 Humibacter sp. | reverse complement strand
ACCCGGCTGCGTTCGGCGCGACATCCCGTGCAGCTCATCGAGAGGGGAAGCACCGCACCCGCTACCCTCGCGGGTTGAGCAGCCCGCTGGAGCTGAAAGCCGAGCCCTCGCTCAGTCCGCGTCGCCGATTGCGATCGCCTCTGCCTGCTGCTCGGCGTCTTCGATCGCGCCGTCCGCACGGCCGAGAGCACGGCGGCCGAACACGATGATGAGCGTGGAGATCACGAGCACGATCGCGCCGAAGAAGAACGGCACTGCGGCACCGAACGCGGCACCGAGGGCTGCTGCGATCGGCGGGGCGATGGCGCCACCGATGAACCGAACGCCCGAGTATGCGGACGACGCGACGGGGCGAGGAAGGTCGGTGGCTTCCATCGAGCACTCGGTGAGCACCGTGTTCAGGATGCCCAGGAAGAAGCCTCCGATGATGACGAGCACGATGATGGCGACGATGGACTTCACCAGCAGGGCGACCAGCAGCAGGTCGACGGCGAGCAGCGGGATCACGCAGATCAGAACCGTGGTGCGGCGCATCCTGCTCGTGAGAAGCGGCGCAAACCACACCGACGAGATGGCGAGCGCGATACCCCAGCAGGTGAAGATCAGCCCGAGCGGGACGGCGGCGCTGAGTCCGAGGTCGGCGAGTGCGAACGGCGTGTACGCGAGAAGCACGAAGAAGCCCATGTTGTAGAACAGGGCGGCAGAGGCCATCACGCCCAGCCCGGGCCTGGCGAGGGCGCGGAACGGTGCGGTGAGCCTCGTCGGCACCGGCTTGGCCTCGTCGCGCTTGCGCAGCATGGTCATGATGGCGATGAACCCGATGGCCATCAGCGTCGCTGTGCCGAAGAACGGGCCGCGCCACGAGATGTTGCCGAGCAGTCCGCCGACGAGCGGGCCGAGGGCCATGCCGAGGCCGAGCGCCGCTTCGTACAGGATGATCGCCTGGGCGGCACCGCCGGACGCGGCCCCGACGATGGCGGCGAGCGCCGTGGAGATGAACAGCGCGTTGCCGAGGCCCCAGCCGGCGCGGAACCCGATGATCTCCCACACCGACCCGCTGGCGCCCGCGAGCGCGGCGAACACCACGATGACCGCGAGGCCGATCAGAAGGGTCTTCTTGGTGCCGATCCTGGTCGAGAGCCAGCTCGTGAAGAACATGGCGCAGCCGGTGATCAGCAGGTAGGTGGTGAAGAGCAGCTCGGTCTGAGCACTCGTGGCGTGCAGGCTGTTCGCGATGGCCGGCAGGATCGGGTCGACGAGGCCGATGCCCATGAACGAGACCACGCAGGCGAAGGCGACGGCCCACACGGCCATCGGCTGCTTGAGGATCGAGCTGCCGGAGTGGCCGTGGCCCGAGTGGCCAGCGGGGGCGGCGGCAGCGGTGCCCTGAGGCCGGGCACTGGGGTCGATGACCGGAACGGAATGGGTGTCAGAAGAGGAGTCGGTGCGGGTCATCGAGATCAGTCGTTCGTCTTTCGTGTGAGGGGTTCCGTCGAGGAGGAGACCTGGGCGATGCGGGGCTGCACGAGCTCGAGAGCGCGCTGCACGGTGTGCAGGTCGTCATCGCTGAGGTCTTCGAAGTACGGGAGCAGGGCATCGGCCAGCACGCTGCGCCATTCGGTGAGCTGGATGATCCCCTTGGCCGAGATGCCGATTTGCCACGCTCTGGCGTCATCCGCGTCGGCAATGCGCTTGACCCATTCGCGTTCGACCAGTCCGGCCACGATCTTCGTCATCGTGGGCTGGGCGACCTGGCTCATCGCGGCGAGCTCGCCGAGGCGCATCGGCCCGGACTGCTGCAGCACGGCGAGGGTGCGCCAGGTGGCGGGTCCTTCGGGGCCTCCCGAGAGGCGGTGGGCGAGGCGGGTCATCCGCCCCGAGAGCTGCACGAGATCGCTGAGCAGGAATCGCAACTCAGCCGTAGATCCCGTGTCGTCCCGGAGTGGGAGGGAGATCGGTTCGGTAAGCATGCATTCAGTATATATAGCCTGGCTATATATTTCTACCCACCCTGCCCAGGTCTCTTCTCGCCCCGTCTCCGCTCACCCGTCACCCCTCGCACTGCCCCTTCCCACCACCCGCTCCCCACTGCTGGATTTCGGAGATACGCGCCGACGCGCGGGCATCCACCCACGACACGCCGCCGAGGCAGGCGAATCTCCGAAATCCAGCAGCGGCCGGGATGACCCAGGCGGGGCACTCCGGACACGACGAAGGGCGCCACCCCTGATGGGATGACGCCCTTCGGCTTCCTGCGCCCGCGTGCGCGAGCGAGTGGAAGATGCCCCTACCGGGGCGGGGACTACTTGAGCGTGACGGTCGCGCCGGCCTCTTCGAGAGCAGCCTTCGCCTTGTCAGCGGTCTCCTTGTTCGCGCCCTCGAGCACGGCCTTCGGAGCACCGTCGACGACGGCCTTCGCCTCGCCGAGGCCGAGCGAGGTGAGCTCGCGCACGACCTTGATGACCTGGATCTTCTTCTCACCAGCGGCCTCGAGGATGACGTCGAAGGAGTCCTTCTCCTCAACCTCAGCAGCGCCGGCACCGGCACCACCGGCAGCCGGAGCTGCGGCAACGGCGACGGGGGCGGCAGCGGTGACCTCGAAGGTCTCCTCGAACGCCTTGACGAACTCCGACAGCTCGATGAGCGTCAGACCCTTGAACTGCTCGAGCAGCTCCTCGGTGGACAGCTTTGCAGCCATATTTCCTTCTCCTTGGTTTCTCTGTAGTAACTCACCGCGGCGAGCATCCGAACCTGTGCCGCTCGGGACGACCCCTGACGGCGCGGGAACGGATGCCTACGCTGCGGACTCCTGCTTCTGGCGCAGCGCGTCGACCGTGCGAACGGCCTGCGACAGCGGTGCGTTGAACAGATATGCGGCTCCGAACAGCGAGGCCTTGAAGGCACCGGCCAGCTTGGCCAGCAGCACCTCACGGGACTCGAGGTCGGCGAGCTTGCCTACCTCTTCGGCGGAAAGGGCGGCACCGTCGAAGTACCCGCCCTT
>JBQCJQ010000248.1:0-2025 GCA_051952615.1 Humibacter sp. | reverse complement strand
CCGGCGACGACACCCCCCCCACCAACCCCCCTGTACTTGGTGTGGCCCCCACGCCCTAGTGGTGGCTCGACACGAGGGTGGTGGCTCGACGCGAGGGTGGTGGCTCGTGGTCGCTCGGTGCACACGGGGGAATGGTGCCGGTGGTGGCTCGGTGCACGGGCGGCCGGGTGGCGTGGCGCAGCATTACCGGACCGGCCGGGCGGGTGGCGCTTTGTGACGTAATGTTGCGGCGCTTTGCGATCCGTACACCTCCCTCGGCGAGCATGGACGGATGCCACGACAGATCCGCTTCAACGCCTTCGACATGAACTGCGTCGCCCACCAGACCTCGGGTCTGTGGAAGCACCCGGATGACCGGGCCGACCACTACAAGGACCTCGAGTACTGGACCGAGCTCGCGAAGCTGCTGGAGCGCGGAAGGTTCGACGGCATCTTCATCGCCGACGTGCTCGGCACGTACGACGTGTACGGCGGAACGAACGAGGCGGCCATCCGCAACGGCGCACAGGTGCCGGTTAACGACCCGCTGCTGGTCATTCCCCCGATGGCATATGTCACCGAGCACCTCGGATTCGGGGTCACCGCCGGCACGGCGTACGAGCATCCCTATCCCTTCGCGCGTCGCATGTCGACGCTCGATCACCTGACCAAGGGCCGCATCGGCTGGAATGTCGTGACCGGCTACCTGCCCTCCGCCGCGCGCAATATGGGTCACGACGACCAGATGGAGCACGACGACCGCTACGCCCACGCCGACGAGTACCTCGAGGTGCTCTACAAGCTGTGGGAAGGATCGTGGGAAGACGACGCGGTCGTGAAGGATGTCGAGAACGGCGTCTTCACCGACCCCGCCAAGGTGCACGAGATCGGCCACAAGGGCACGCACTTCACTGTGCCGGGCATCCACATCGCCGAGCCGTCGCCGCAGCGCACCCCCGTGATCTACCAGGCCGGGGCATCCTCACGTGGCGTGAAGTTCGCGTCCGAAAACGCCGAGGCGATCTTCATCGCGGGCCCGACCAAGGATGTCGTCGCCGCCACCGTGAAGAAGATCAGGGACGGTCTCGAGGCAGCAGGCCGCGATCGCTACGCCGCGAAGATCTACACGCTGCTCACGGTCATCACCGATGAGACCGAGGAGAAGGCGCAGGCCAAGTACGAGGACTACCTCAGCTACGCCAGTGAAGAGGGCGCCCTGGTCTTCATGTCCGGCTGGATGGGCATCGACCTCTCGACCTACGCGCTCGACGAGCCGATCGGAAATGTGAAGTCGAACGCGATCCAGTCCACCGTCGCGGGCTTCCAGGAGGCGAACCCCGACGGCAAGGAGTGGACCGTCGGCGACATCGCCCGTCACGGCGCCATCGGCGGGCTCGGCCCGTTCGTCGTCGGATCAGGTGAGCAGATCGCTGACCTTCTCCAGCAGTGGGTCGAGGAAACCGACGTCGACGGTTTCAACCTTGCGTACGTCGTGACGCCCGGAACCTTCGAGGACATCGTCGAGCACGTCATCCCCGTTCTGCAGGAGCGTGGCGCATACCCGACGGAGTATGCAGAGGGCACGCTGCGCAACAAGCTGCACGGCGAGGGCGACCGACTTCCGGATGACCACCGCGGCGCCAACTACCGCGTCGGGCAGTTCCCCCGAAGCATCTGAGCGGTCGGTTCCCTAGCAACTGCGCCACTTGCGCACTACCGCGCCACTTAGGTCGGCGCGGTAGTGCGCAAGTGGCGCAATTGCGTGTGTGGGTGAGGTGCCCGGCTCGGGCGCTCCGGAACCCGACCGCCCGACCCCTCGGAGGCCTCACCCCTCCTTGGCGTGCGCATAACTCCTGCAGATTTCCGACTGACTTGGGCTGCGCCCCCGGAATCTCGGGGTGGCTACGCGGCCGGTCGACCGAATTGCAGGAGTTATGCACCGGGTGGGCCGGTGTGTCCGGTGTGTCCGGGTGGGCCGGTGTGTCCGGGTGGGTCGGGGTGTACGGGTGGGCCGGGGTGTAAGGGTGGGCCGGGGTGTAGGGGTGT
>JBQCJQ010000247.1:0-4174 GCA_051952615.1 Humibacter sp. | reverse complement strand
GTGAACGCTGTTCAGGTGGAAGCGAGGAGAGGCCCATGGAACGCGAGAAGGAGTTCCGCCGTCGGATCGACGCGACCGACCTGGCGCGGGTCGCCGTGTTCGCGGCCATCGTCGCGGTGCTCGGGCTGCCGGGCAGCTTCACGGTGTTCGGCGCCGTGCCGATCACGGCGCAGACCCTGGGCGTCATGCTCGCCGGGGCCGTCCTCGGTCCGTGGCTCGGTGCGCTCTCCATGACGGTGCTCCTGGCGCTCGTCGCCGCGGGGCTGCCCCTGATGGCCGGTGGCCGTGGCGGCATCGGCGTCTTCGTCGGACCATCCGCCGGCTACGCGCTGGGCTGGATCGCCGGTGCATTCGTCATCGGCCTGATCGTGCACGCGGGGAGCCGGAAGCCCACGCGGTGGCGCACGCTGCTCGGTGTGCTCGTGGGGGGCATCCTGGTGATCTACGCGTTCGGCATCCCGGTGCAGAGCGCCGTCACTCACCTGCCGCTCGGGGCGACCGCGCTGACGAGCCTGGTGTTCGTGCCCGGCGACCTCATCAAGGCCGTGGTGGCGACGGTCGTCGTCGTCACCCTGGTGAGGGCTTACCCGCGTGCCTTCCGCCGCACCTGGCGCTCGGCGTCCGTCGAACGCGAAGTCGAGCCGGTTCCCTCTTCGTGACTCCCCGCATCATCCCGTTCCGTGGCTCGACGGATGTCGTGGTCGAGCGGCTCCGCGCCGTCCGAGCCGCCGGCGACATCCCTCTGGTCGGCGACGAGAGGTGGCCGGAGGCGCAGTGGGATGCCGTGCAGGCGCTCTGCAAGCGTGTCCGGCCGTCGCGGGATGCCGCCTGGGCGACGCTCACCTCGGGCACCAGCGGAACACCCCGTCTGCTGACGCGCAGTGCGGGGTCGTGGCAGGCATCCTTCGGCGCGGTGTCGGAGCTGCTTCGGGCGTCCGACCGCGACGGAGTGGTGCTGCCGGCGCCGCCGTCGTCCTCCCTGACGCTGTTCTCCCTCGCGCATGCGCTCGAGGGCGGACCACGTCCCGTCTTTCCCCGAGTGGATCCGCAGGCGGCGCGCGTCGCGACCGCGTTCCACGGAACGCCGGAGGGTCTCGACGCGATGCTCGACGCGGATGCCATCCCACGGGTGCGTACGGCGCTGGTCGGCGGCTCGCGGCTGGACGAGCGGGTGCGCAGCAGAGCCGAAGGCAGGGGCATCCGCGTCATCGCCTACTACGGTGCAGCCGAGCTGTCGTTCGTCGCTCTCGACGACGGAGACGGACTGCGCCCGTTCCCCGGCGTCGACCTCGAGGTGCGCGACGGCGAGCTGTGGGCGCGTTCCCCGTATCTCGCGCTCGGCTATCTCGGAGACGGCGGCCCCCTGCGACGCGAGGGGGACTGGGCGACGGTGGGTGATCTGGCCGAGCTCGTCGACGGCAGGCTGAGACTGCGCGGACGAGCGGATGGCGCCATCATCACCGCGTCGGCCACCGTTGTGCCCGAGGAAGTCGAAGAGGCCTTGCGGCGGCTTCCCGGAGTGCGGAACGCGGTGGTCTTCGCCTATCCGACGACGGGCGTCGGGTCGCTCGTCGCCGCGATGATCGAGCCGGACTCCGAAGAAATGCGGATGGACGCCGGCGTTCTGCGCCGGGCGAGCGCCGAGCTGCTCGCGCCCGCACACCGCCCGCGGTTGTGGTTCAGCGGGGACCTGCCGCGCACCACGTCGGGCAAGCCCGCCCGTGCCGAGGTCGCGAGGCGCGCCCTGGCAGGGGAGGTGGACCGTGTCGGATGAGCCGGTCATCGTCGCCGCGCGCCGCACTCCGATCGGCACCCGCGGTCGCGCGCTCGCCGAGTTCGGGGTGGAGGAGCTTGCGGCTCCCGTGATCGTCGCGGTGCGTGCCGACGCCTCGGCGGCGACAGGGCACCCGATCGACGTCGCCGATGTGGTGCTGGGCAACTGCATGGGCCCTGGCGGCAACCCGGCACGCGTGGCCGCGCTTGCCGCAGGACTCGGGACCGGAGTCACCGGGGGGACCGTGGATCGCCAGTGCGGCAGCGGCCTTGCCGCGGTGCTGGACGCGGTCGCCGCCATCCGCTCCGGCGATGACCGCGCGAGGATCGCCGGGGGAGTCGAGAGCGCATCGACCGCACCGGTTCGGTCGGTCGACGGCGTGCCCTATGCGCGCGCCCCCTTCACTCCGCAGGGCTGGCCGGATCCCGACATGGTGCGCGCGGCAGAGGATCTCGCGGCCGCAGGCGGGATCGACCGCGCCAGGCAGGATGCACATGCCGCGCGCAGCCACAGTCGGGCACGCGCCGCCCGCGACGACGGGCGGTTCATTGGCGAGCTGGTCCCGGTCTGCACGCTCACCGCGGACGACGCGGTCGGGGCCGCCGAGGCTGTGCTGCCCAGGATGCCCGTGCTATTCCCCGGCGGCACGCTGACCGCAGGCACCGCGACGCGGATCAGCGACGGAGCGGCCGCCGTGGCGATCGTGCCGCGCAGTCTCGCGGGCGATGCCCACGGGCTCGTCATCCGCGGACAGGCGGTCGTCGGATGCGACCCCGCGCTGCCGGGCCTCGGCGCCGCCCCGGCGATCGAGGCCGCGCTCGCGGCCGCAGGCGTTGCCGTGCACGACCTGGCCGCGATCGAGATGGTCGAGGCGTTCGCCTCGCAATCGCTCGCCGTGCTCGATCGGCTGGGAGTCGCCGATGACGACCCGCGGGTGTGCGCAGACGGCGGGGCGCTCGCGCTCGGGCATCCATGGGGCGCCAGCGGGGCGGTCAGCATGGTCCGTCTGTTCAGCCGTCTCGTTCGCGGCGGGGCGGAGCCAGGCACCCTGGGCGTCGCGGCAGCGTCCATCGGAGGCGGCATGGGCATCGCCGCCGTCGTCGAGGTGGTCAGGTGAGCGTCGAGTTCGATCGGGTGGGAGTGCGACTCGGCGACGCCGAGGTGCTGCACGACGTGACGCTGTCGTTGACCGCGCGCACGACCGCGATCATCGGCGAGAACGGGTCGGGCAAGTCGACACTCGCGCGGGTGATCGCTGGACTCGCCGCGGCGACCTCGGGCACGGCACGCGTGCTCGGACTGGATCCGGTTCGACAGGCATCCGAACTGCGTCGCCGGGTCGCCGTCGTCTTCAGCAACCCCGACGCCCAGATCGTGATGCCGACCGTGAGCGAGGATGTCGCCTTCTCGCTTCGCGCCGAGAAGCTCACACCGGCCGACCGATCGACCCGCGTTGCGACGGCACTCGAGCGCTTCGGCCTCGCCGAGCTGGCCACGCGCCCGTCTCACGACCTCTCGGGAGGCCAGAAGCAGCTTCTGGCGCTGTGCGGAGCGTTCGTGCGGGATCCGGAGCTCGTGATCGCCGACGAGCCGACCGCCTATCTCGACGCCCGCAACGCCCGCCATGTCGCCGACCACCTCTTCGCGGACACCGGTCACCGCCTGGTGCTCGTGACTCACGATCTCGCGCTCGCGCGCCGATGCGACGCCGCTGTGCTCGTCGCGGATGGACGCGTGCAGGCGGTCGGCGAGCCGGATGAGGTCGCCGCTCGATACGAGGAGGTGCTGCGATGGTGAGTCTCTACCGCCCCGGCAACAGCCTCTGGCACCGGCTGCCCACCGGCTGGAAGACGGTGCTGCTGCTCGCGCTGGTGCTCGGCGTCTGCCTGCTGCCGCAGACCTGGTGGACCGTCGCGGTCGCTGCGGCTCTGTTCCTCGCCTGCTACGCCCTGCTCGACCCGAGCCTGCGGGAACTCGGCAGGCAGGTCTGGACCGTACGCTGGGTCGTCGTGATCACGCTCGCCGGACAGCTTCTGTTCCTCGGTCCCGAAGCCGCGGTCAGCAACACCACGCGCGTGACCGCGGCCGTCGTGCTCGCCGCGCTTCTCATGCTGACCACCCCGGTGTCCGCGGTGCTCGACGTGCTGGAGCGGGCGATGAGCCCGCTCGCTCGCCTGGGCGTCGACCCGCAGCGTCCCGCGCTGCTGCTGACCCTGACGATCAGCACGTTCCCCGTGCTCGCCAGGCTCGCGCGCGAGATCCGCGAGGCCCAGCGTGCACGTGGAGGACGGGGCAGCCTGCGGCTGTTCGCGATTCCGTTCCTCATCGCGGCGCTGAAGCACGCCGACCAGCTCGGTGATGCGCTGACCGCGCGGGGTGTGCGATGAAACCGGTGAAGCC
>JBQCJQ010000246.1:0-4083 GCA_051952615.1 Humibacter sp. | reverse complement strand
GCGGCCGTCACCGTGGTGGGGTTCGCCGTTTTGACGATCGTGATGCCGGGGATCTGTGTGTACGGGTTGTTCGAGACGACCGGGTTGTCCGGCGCACTTGAGGTGAACAGCTCGGCCTGGTTGACGTAGATGTCCCCAAGCACGCCGCCAGAGTCTGCCTTCATCGGGATCGGGGCAGTGACGATGTCCCCGCCGTTGATGAACCCGGACGTCAGGAAGTAGATTCCGCTGACCTGCGACCAGTCGGTCACGTTCGCGGCAGTGACCCAGATACTGGACCCGGTGCCGGGGTTCTGATTCGAGGGGTCGTTCGGATTCTGCTGGATCGTCGTCGGCGACGCGGTCGTGTAGTACCAGGTGCCGCTGACGTCACCGGAATCCGTGCTCCCCGCCGAATACTTCGGCTGCGCGAGAGGGCCGGTGAGCACGTTGGCACCTGAGAAGGAAGAGGACCCGCTCAGACGCTGCGAGCTCGCTCCGCTCGAGCCATCGCCGTTGTACGGGAGCACGTCGATGATCTGGGGTGCGGCGAATGCGACCGCGGTGGTGTTGCCCCATGTCAGCGTCCAGTTGTATGTGTCGCCCGACCGAATGGTCTGCTTGTCCACCGACTTGCTGATCGCCAGGTTGCCCGCGCCCTGCACGGTGATGCCGGCTGCATTGCTCGCAGTCGCCACGGGCGACTCGGTCGATGCGATCGTGGCGGTGTTGCTGATCCCGCTGCCCGGTCTGGTCGTGGTGATGATGTCGGTGCAGATCTTGAACGGTGGAAGGTTCTGAGGAAGCGTCGCAGCGACCAGGAAGGACTGCGAATAGCTGAACGTCACCGTGTTGGCGGTGGTGTTGTACACCGCGGTGACACCGGTGGGCAGGTTCGCCTCCGTGCACGCGGCGTCATAGGTGGTGTTGGCGGGGATCTTGTCCGTCACCGTGACTCCGGTGACCGGCTTGCCCACCGCACCCTGGGTGATCTGCGGTTGCAACGTCCACTGGATCTGCCCGCCCGGTTGATAGGAGACGCCGGTGTTGACGGTCTTGTTCAGCGCCAACCGGTATGCCTGGTACGCGACGGCAGCTGTCTGAGTGGTGATCGGCGACGCCGCGTTGCTCGGGGTGTCCCACGCCCCCACGTTGGGGATGTAGGCGCCGGTGGGGATGGCTTGCCCGGCGTTCGGTCCGCCGTTGTAGACCGCACGGACGTCGAAGTCCAAGACCAGGTTGCTGTTGTAGTTCGGCGGTGCCGACGGGGTCGGCGTATAGCCGGGGATGGGTACGATCCGCACCGCGTTGACCTGGTCCTGCCAGTTCGCACCGAACGCGGTTGCCGGCGTCGTCGTCCAGTTGGCATTGATCGTGGTGCAATTCAGCGCAGCATCCTGCTGATCCTTGTTCGAATAGGCGTAGATCGGCTGCGCATAGCCGTTGCCGACGGTCGGTGCACCTACCTGATCGTTGACGGTATTCGGGACGACCCCGTACTCGACTTCGAAGCCAGCGGGAAGCGCATTGGGCCACGCGTACCCGTTGCTGTGCGCCAGTCGCAAGGTGGAGACGTCGAAGACGTCGCAGAGCGAGAAGTGCTTGTCCGGACCGGGACCGGCGTTGTTGTAGTTGACGAACGATTGCATGAATTCGCCGGAGTTCGTGGTGTGCGGCGCGTTGCCCCAGTAGCAGCCAACGCCAGCGGTGCAGTAGGCCTTCTGGCCTGTGATGTTGGAGGCAAGGGTCTGCCCGAAGGCGACGTTCGCGGTCTCACTGGAGAACGAGCTGTCCAGGGGTCCACGGTCCCACGATCCCACGTTGGGGATGTACGCGCCGTCGGGGATCGTCTGGCCTGCGTTCGGACCGCCGTTGTAGACGCTGAGCACGTTCAGGTTCAGATACAGGTTGACGGTCGCACCGCTCGGCGCTGCCGGCGTAGGGGTGTATCCCGGGATCGGTGCAATCCGAACGACGTTGACCTGCTGCTGCCAGTTGGCACCGAAGGCGGTCGGATCGGTGTGCCACACACCGGTGTACGTGTTGCAGTTCGCCCCGATGCTGCTCTGGTCCGGATTGCTGTACTTGTAGACCGGGTTCTTGGGGTAGGTGGCGTTGGTCGCGAGTGGGGCCACCTGGTCGTTCGTCGTGTTCGGTGCGACTCCGTATTCGACCTCGAAACCATTCGGGAGCCCGTTCACCGTGGTGGGGCTCGGGCTCTTCAGCGTCATGGTGGACACGTCGAAGTAGTCGCACATCGAGAAGTTCTGGTCGGCGGAAGCCCCAGTATTCACGTACTGAACCAGTGACTGAACGTTGGGTTCGTCCGGCTCCACGAAGAAGCCGTCCTTGGTCGTCACCCCGTCGATGATGTAGCGCTTGAACGCGGTGATCGGCGATGGGAATCCGTTGGCCGGGGCGGTGAAGGAAGCCGTGGCACAGTGGGTGCCGCCCATGTGGCCGTCACCGTTGTTGAGCTGACCGGTCGCGTCGACCTTGCCGTCGATGCCTGCGCCCAGACAGTTCGTGAAGCTCATCGTGCCTTGTACGTCCGGGTTGCCGGGAACCCATGACGGGTCGAGGGCCTTGTTCATGTCCGCGACCGGAACGAACACCGTGACGAGCTGCGAGTACTGGGCCGTTCCGGTGTCGACACACACGATGCCGCCCAGGTTGGCGCACAGGTAACCGCTGATGTAGTTCGTGAAGGTGAAGTTCCACGGATTCGCGGCTGAGGCCGTCTGACCGATCGGACAGTTCTGCACCGGGGTGTAGTTCAGGCCATAGCCCCAGACGCCGCCGTTGCACCCCACCACGACCGCGTTGGGGAACTGCGGGATACCCGCGTCGGGAATCGTCAACGGCAGCGTCAGCTGCGTGGAGCCCGCTGCAGTCTGAGGCATTCCGCGGATCGCGTAGGTGATCTGATAGCCGTGCTGAGAGACCCCGTTGACCGTGTACGTGCCCGGACCGCCGTTCCCGGCCACCCACTTGTCCGTGCTGTAGTTCGGAGCCCCGGAAATCGAGATCACCGGGTTGGTCTCCACGTTCGAGTTCACGGCGGTACCGTCCCCCGCCTTGACCGAGACGGAGGTGGAGAACGACGACCCGTTCGGTGACGCGGTGGCGGGAACGACCACCGGCATGATCGCCGCGATCTGCGCGGAGTTCACGTCGCCGATGTTGCAGACGAGCACCAGATTGCCCGACACCGACGACACCGGAGTGACACCACCGGTGGTGCTGCATCCGGCCGGCAGCCCCGGCATCTGCAACACGGCACCGTTCTGCGGCGTGAAGGTGAACGTGGCGGTGACGTTGTGCACGACCTGACCGGTAGCGAGGTTCGATACCGAGATGGCGAACGCCTGCGACACGTTGGAAGTCGTCTTGGTGTTGCAGTTGCCGCTGTCTGTCTGAGCGACCATCTGACCGCTGGAGTTCGCACAGTTGTAGCCGGGTTGCGACAAGGCGTGCACGGCCAGCGTCGCGATCGGCTGCACGCCCGCATTCTGATTCGTCAGCTGCGACGCGCCGGAGACCGTCAGCGGCGGGGACATGCCCTGATACGGGTCCGTGCTCGAAGACGGCGTCCCGGTCGAGGCGAACACATTTGAACCGCTGGCCGTCGTTGGGAACTTCATATTCGCCGGCGCGATGGCCAAGAGCTTGTACGTGCCATCCGCGACGTCCGCGAAGGAATACTGCCCCGAAGCATTGGTGGTCGTCGTGGCGACGACAGCGTTGTTCGCCGCCGGATCGATCAACTCAACCGTCATCCCGGACTCGTACACAGCCCCAATGGCCGGGATGTTCCCTGCCATCGCCGTGTCCGCCCAGGCGACGCCGGAGATGAGCGACCCCTGGGCGGCGACAGCCGCCGGGGATGCCACGAAGCCTGCGGTGATCATCCCCGTCACCAGCACCACCGGCGCGAGCAGCAACGAGGTGATTCGTCGCGTGCGATCGCTGGAACGTGACCGCCGATTGGGCCGACGAATTCTCACCTGATCCCCCGAACGTCAGGTCATCGCCGGAACACCCGAAAGCCCAGCGCTGATGCTGGCCCCGGAAACAGGAGCCGACACAGGATCTTCCCAACCG
>JBQCJQ010000245.1:0-6112 GCA_051952615.1 Humibacter sp. | reverse complement strand
TAGATGGTGTTCGGCAGCGGCGGCATCAGATATTCGTTGACGCCGGTCGACTCCCTGGCCAGCGCCAGGTACGCAGGACGGAACTCCGCGGGGAGGTCGCGCGTGGAGAGCCCGCCGATGAGGTATTCGGCAAGGGTCGCGGCATCCAGCGACTCGAGGAATGCCCTGGTGTCTTCGACGAGGCCGATCCCCACCTCGTTGGCGGTGATCTTGCGGCCGAGCAGCCATTCCTTGGCACCGGGAACGGCGAGCGTCTGGGCGAGCAGGTCGTGCAACTCGACCACCTCGACGCCCCTGGACTCGAGTTTCAGCACGAAGTCGTGGTGATCGCGCCGGGCGTTCTGCACCCAGAGCACGTCATCGAACAGCAGGTCGTCGTTGTTGCTCGGGGTGAGGCGTTCGTGGGCGAGCCCTGGACGGCACACCAATACCTTGTTCAGCTTGCCCACCTCGGAGTGCACTCCGTAGTTCGGATTCGACATCGGAACTCCTTGTTCTCGATCGGCTCAGTGGTCGAGGTAGTCGACCGGCGCAGGCGGGGCCACTTGCACCACGCCGGTGGCGAGCAGCGTGATTCCCACGATCGCGAAGACCACGAGAACGACGAAGACGACCCAGCCCGGCTTCGTGAAGATGGGAACGTGGATGCCCGGCCCGGCATCCGCACGGTGCTCACGCCGTGCGAAGAAATAGAGGAGGGTCGCCGGGGCGAGCAGGATGCCGGCGAGGAACATGAACACGTACCCCGCCGCCCACATCAGGAAGAGCGTGTACACCGTGGAAATGATCGCGATCACCAGATCGCGGGTGCGATGATCGTTCTTCGGTTTCGCGAGGTCGTAGCCGTCGCGTGTCACGGCGAGCTTGACGGCGTATCCACTCGCAAGCGCGTACGGCGCCAGCGACAGCGCCGCGGTGAGATCGAGCGTGAAGTCCAGCGCGTTGTGCAGGAACTGCACCGCGAACAGGATGGCCGTCACGAAGATCGACGTCCACATGACGGCGTTCACGGGGGCGTCGTGCTTGTTCAACTTGCCGAAGTACTTCGGCATGTCCTTGTCGGTGGCCGCGGCGAACACCACGTCTGCCGCGAGCAGCTGCCAGGCGAGGTACGCGCCGAGCACGGAGATGATGAGGCCGACACGGATGAACGCGCCACCCCACGGTCCGACCGCTGCCTCGAGCACGCCTCCGACGGACGGTTGAGGCAGCTTCGCGATCTCGGCCTTCGGCAGGATCCCGTACGACAGGATCGACACGCACGCGAAGAGCGCGAGCACAGACAGGAAGCCGACGACGGTGGCCTTGCCGACATCCGACCGCTTCTTGGCGTGCCGCGAGTACACGCTCGCACCCTCGACGCCGAGGAACACGAACACCGTGACGAGCATCGTGCCCTGCACCTGCAGGAAAAGGGACTCCCCGCCCGGCACGTCGTAGCCGCCGGAGAGGTTGCCGACGAACACATCCCACTTGAAGAAGAAGATCACCAGCACCAGGAACAGCGCGAGCGGCACCAGCTTTGCCACGGTGACGATCGCGTTGATCGCCGCGGCCTCCTTCACACCCTGGCGGATGAGGAAGAAGAATCCCCAGACCGCCGCCGCCGAGATGATGAACGACACCCACGTGTCGCCCTCGCCGAGCACCGGCTTCAGCTCCGGAAAGAGCTGGCTGATCGTGGTCATGATCAGGATCCAGTAGAAGGCGTTGCCCGCGCACGCCGACGCCCAGTACCCGACGGCGGAGAGGAATCCGGGGTAGACCCCGAAGCCTTCGCGGGCGTACACATACACGCCGTTGTCGAGCTTGGGCTTGCGGTTCGCGAGGTTCTGGAAGACCAGCGCCAGGGTGAGCATCCCGAGTCCGGCGATCGCCCAGGCGATGAGTGCGCCGTAGACACCGGTCTGGGCCGCGAAGCGCGCGGGAAGCTGGAAGACACCGGCCCCCACCATCGACCCGATCACCATCGCGGTGAGCGCGGGGAGACTGAGCTTGCTGGCCTTCGGCTGGACGGTTGCAGCCTTGGTCTCGGCAGTTGTCATCGGGACCCCTCCGCGATGGACTGTTCGTAGTCACCTGATCGTAGTCACAAGCCTTCGCGAGGCATGGAAGATGCGGGCGGCGCGCCAGTCACCCTGTGAACGACACCCGATCGGGGGACGTTGTTCACCCGGATGACGCGCGTGCCGCACTTTCGAGCCCTACCGTCCCGGTCGTGCATTCTCTCCATCGCCCTGCGCGCGCGGCTCGTCTGCGTGCGCTCATCGCCCCGATCGCGGCCACTGCCGTGTTCGGCATCGCCGTCGGCCTCGCCGGCGCTCCGGCTCCCGCTCACGCGGACGGAGTCACGCCGTGGTTGCCCACGACCCCTGCGAATTGGTCGACCGTCGTGCAGCGCACGACCGGCGCACCGATCACGGTCACCTCGGGTGTGACCGAGCACTCCGACGTTCTCGACACCGTCACGGGCCGCGAGCCCGGCCAGGTGCTCAACGTCGACATGACCGACCCGAATGTGCGGGTCGGCGTGCAGGGCATGACCACCCTGATCAACCCCAAAGACGAGACCATCAGCTCGATGGCGGCCCGCACCGGTGCCGTCGCGGGCATCAACGGCGGCTTCTTCGACATCAACGCGAGCGGCCAGCCCGACCAGGGTCAGATCGTGGACGGCGAGATCTGGAAGAGCCCGCAGCACAATCACGCGGGAACGTTCGTGGTGCTGGATGACGGCACGGCAGCCATCCGCGACGAAGAGTTCAGCGGCACCATCACCGACGGCTCCGCGACCCACGCGCTGTACTCGGTGAACTGGACCAGCGACGCCACGAGCGGCCAGATCACCGAGATCACGCCCCGCCTTGGCGGTCCGACCGACGTGAGCGCGAGCAAGCCCGTCTACGTCTCAGGCACCTCCACCGACGGCGGCAAGACGATCACCGTCGCGTCGGTCGGCGCCATCACCTCCCTCCCGGCGCCGAGCGCGAACCAGTACGGTCTGCTCGCCGCCGGAACCGCCGGCGGATGGCTGACCGGCAACATCCACGTCGGCGACACCGTCACACTCGGCTCGTCGATCGCGCCCGACAACGACATCCGGCAGCTCCTCCAAGGCCCCGGACAGCCCCTCGTCGCGAAGGGCGCCATCACCTCCGACTACGCCACCGGCAACCCGACCGGTCTCAACCCCGAGACCGCGATCGGCGTGAGCGCCGACGGCAAGCACCTCACCATGGTGACGCTGGACGGTCGCGGCCTGGAGAACCAGGCCGTCGGCATGACGGTCGGCCAGGTGGCCGGTTACATGGTCGACCAGAAAGTGAGCTCGGCGCTGCTGCTCGACGGCGGCGGGTCATCCGAGCTCATCGCCCGCAAGCCGGGCGACACCACGACGAGCGTCATGAACGCCCCGTCGGATGGCGGCGAGCGCCCGGTCGGCAACGGCATCTTCGTGTACAGCACGCAGACCAACGCGGGCAAGCCGAGCACTATCACCGTCAACGGCGGACAGGCTGCCGACGCAGTGGTGGGCATGACGACGGCCCTCCCGGCGTTCGCCCTCGATTCGAACAGCAACCCGGTCCCCGGCACGTCTCTCGAGGCCAAGGTCACCCCGGCCAAGCTCGGAACCTGGGCGAACGGCGCCTTCACCGCGGCAGCGGCCGGCACCGGACACATCCGCATCACCGCTCCCGACGGCGCGACCACGAACGTGAAGCTCACGGTCGCCCCGGCGTTCGCCAGCCTGGCCATCACTCCTTCCGAGCCGAACCTCGCAGGCAAGCAGTCGGCCGCCTTCCAACTGACCGGCACCACGCCGGATGGCGGAGAGCTGGCGGTGCCGATCGCGCAGGCGACCTGGAAGCTCAGCACGGACACGCTCGGCACCTTCGACGCGACGACGGGTACGTTCACCGCGTCGGCCGACGGCTCGGGCAAGGTCGACGTCACGGCAACCGCAGGTGGGGCATCCGCCACCGCTGATATCGCGGTCGGAAGCAGCTCGCAGGTCGTCGATCCGTTGAGCGACATCGCGTCGTGGAGCCACGTCGACAAGGCGGATGGCGTGCACACGACGGTCTCGAACGTCGCCGACGTGCCTTCGGGCGCCACCTCGACGACCTCGATCTCGGATGTCTACACGATGCCGGGCACGTCCGGCGTGCACCAGATGGTGTTCTCGCCTAAGACGTCGCTCTCGGTGGGCGCCAACGCGTCCGGCCAGCTGCCGACCGCGCTGGGCATCTGGATCAAGGACAACGACACCGTGCACAACACGCTGCAGTTCGCCGTGAACTACACGGATGCGACGGGCCACTCCTCGACGCTGTACAACACGGGCATCGTGTTCGACGGCCAGTGGCACCTGCTGCAGACGCAGCTGCCGGCAGGAACCGCGTTCCCGATCAAGCTGGGGTTCATCGACTTCCTGACGATCAACCCGACCCAGGCGTCGGCCGGAACGCTGGAGATGTCGTCGCTCGAGGGCCTCTACGCGGAGCGTCAGCCGGTGACCGCGCCGTACGTCGCCGATCCGCAGAACCCGTCGTGGCTGCAGTTCGTGGAGTCGCCCGCCGACTTCTCGAACGACGGCAACACCATCCTGATGGGTGACGACGCGCACCTGCTCGCGAACGACCCGAAGAGCACGAGCGCCCAGGTGCTCGGTGACATCACGGCCCGGGTTTCCGGTGACGGATACACGACCGCGGGTGGCCAGAAGGTCGCACCGTTGCCCGCGCAGGCCAAGCCCGACACCATCCAGTCGCTGGGCGACAGCTCGGATGACGGCCTGCTGCCCGACGTGCAGTTCGCGAAGAACGAGTTCTCGGCCATCCAGCCGGGCGCTCCGGTGCACGATCTCGCGGGCAACCACGAGATCACCCAGGGATCGAACCCCGAGAACACCACGTTCAACCAGGTGTGGGGCGACACGCACTACAGCTACACGGATGGCGCAGCAACGGTCATCGCGCTGGACAACTCGCACGGCGGAATCACGTCGTCCGACCCGTTCCAGGTGCCCGCTCTGACCGGTGGCCAGTACCCCTGGCTCGCCTCGCAGCTGGATGCCGCGACCTCGAAGATCGTCATCGTGGCCGTGCACATGCCCGCCGACGACCCGTTCCCCGCGAAGAACAGCCAGTTCACCGACCGTTGGGAGGCGCAGCAGTACCTGCAGTTGGTGCAGAACTTCCAGAAGGCGCACCCGCAGCAGCACGTGATCATGGTCTACGGCCACGCCCGCGGGTACTCGGAGCAGATCCTCGACCCGGCAGGCAACCCGACGACCGCTGACAACGGCGGCATTCCGCAGTTCGTCTTCGGCGACCTCGGGATGCCCGCCTACACCGCTGCGAACCAGGGTGGTTTCTACCACTTCGGTCTCGTGCACGTCGCGGCAGACGGTCGCATCCAGGTCGCGGTCGAGCCCGTGCTGCAGTCGCTGGCCGTCGACCAGGCAGCGACCACCCTGGCGGTGGGCAAGTCGACCACGCTGACCGCGACCGGCGTCAACCAGAACGGCGACAACGGTCTCGCGATCGTCAACGTGCCGATCGCCGACCCGGTGTCGCACGTGTGGTCGTCATCCAACCCGCACGTCGCGTCGGTGGATGCCGTCACCGGCAAGGTCACCGCGCTACGGGCCGGCACGACCACCATCACGGTCGAAACGGGCGGGATGACCGCGACGCAGACCGTCACGGTGGGCTAGCACCGCATCGCTGCAACAGGAAGGGCCCCGGCTTCGGTCGGGGCCCTTCGTCGCGTGGAAGTATCGTAAGCACTAGACGCTCGTCCAGTCGGAGTTCGCTTTGGACATCGAGCGCGCGGCGAGCCCGGACAGGATTCGCGGACACCCACCCAGAGACGACAGCTACCGGATGACCAGAAGATCGCATCGGCGGAGGCACCGCCTACTGGGGTTTGCGGTGCCTGTCCTTGCGATCGGCGTCCTGCTGAGCGGATGCAGCATGGGACTGTTCCAGTCGGATCCGTCGTCAAACGACGACGCGGACCCTGGTTCGTTTCGACAGCTTTACGACCAAGTCATGGCCGCACTCGCCGAGCCGACACGATCCGAGCTACCGGCGCTGCAGCAGCTCCT
>JBQCJQ010000244.1:0-4223 GCA_051952615.1 Humibacter sp. | reverse complement strand
GTGATCGGGGGTGCGGCTGTACGTGATGGCGCCGAGGGCGGTGTCACCGACGATGGCGGTGTAGACCTCGTTCTCTTCTTCGTTGATGACCGTGATGTCCATGTCGGTCTTCTCGTCACCGTCGAGCACCTGGTCGATGAGGATGACCTGATCCTCGGTCAGGGTGCCCACCCCGTCGGGGTAGCCGGCCTGATCGGGATACTCGAACCGGTACCGGTCCGCTTGCTGGCTGGTCATGTCATTGCTCCTTGAGAGGTGGGTCGGTGGAGAAGGATGTCCGAGCTCAGCCGAGATTCTGCTCGAAGGCGGTCAGCTGGTCATCCGCGTCGCCGACGCCTGGTCGCCCCGACGGATACGCACCCGACCCGGGGTGCACGTCGTCGATGAGGTCAGCGTATTCCGGGTTGCGGGCGATGAACTCGCCGACGACGGGGCAGATGATCGTGATCTTCTTGCCCGTGCCGCGTATCTCGTCCAGGACCCGTGCGATGAGCTCGGTGGCGACGCGCTGCTGACGGTACGGATGCGCGACCCACGTCGAGAGCAGAACGATGCGGCCGCCGACGTATCGGTAGGGCAGCTCGGCGACGGTGTCCTCGTTCAGCACGGCTTCCCAGCGACCGTGCTCCGTGTCGTCGTTGATGTCGAGTTCCCAGTCGGACCGGATGTCGGCGAGCTTGGTGCTTCCGACAGCGGCGATGAGCGTCGCGTTCCGCTCGTTCTGCGCGGCGGCTTCGGCGTTGAGGTCGATGGCCATGTTCTGCTCCTTACCCGCTGGCTACGAACGCACGCTGATGATCGTCTTACCCTTGTGACGCTGCGTCGGATTGAGTGCCGAGAGTGCGTCATCCAGGCTCGCGACCGTGCCGATGTTCGTGCGGAAACGGCCATCGCGCACCCGCTGCACGATCTCGGACAGCTGAGCGCGGTCCGACTCGACGACGAAGTCGACGACGCGCACACCCGCCGGTGGCTGCTCAGGGCCGCCGACGATCGTCACGAGGGTGCCGCCGTCACGGATGAGCTCCGCCGACCTCGCCTGGATGTCGCCACCGATCACGTCGAAGACAAGATCGACCTGCCCGACCTCGCTGAGGTCGTCGCCGGCGAGGTCTACGAATTCGTTGGCGCCGAAGTCCAGCGCCGCCTGCCGGTCTGCTTCCCGCCCCGTGCCGATGACGTAGGCGCCGAAGTCCCGCGCGAGCTGTGTGACCGCCGATCCGACCGCGCCCGCTGCACCGTGCGCGATGACGGTCTGTCCCGCTCGAAGGCCGCCGTGCAGCAGACCCTGCCACGCGGTCAGGCCTGAGATCGGCAGGCTCGCACCCACCACGAATTCGACGTCGCCCGGCAGCGGTGCGAGGTTGCGCGATTCCACCGCCGTGTACTCGGCCAGGGTGCCGTCGCGGTGCCAGTCCGTGATGCCGAAGACGCGCTGCCCTACGGAGAGGCCGGTCGTGCCGTACCCCAGGGCCGAGACGACACCGGCGAACTCGTGTCCGATCACCGCGGGGGCGCGGTCCCTACCAGCACGATCAACCCAGGTGGAGGGCCACTCCCACTCGGCGGGCACGAACCCCGAGGCGTGCACCTCCACGACGACGTCGTTGATCGCGGGCTTCGGCTCCGGCCGCTCCGCCAGGGTGATGCCGGCCGCTTCTGCTGCACGATCCGTCGCGATGATCGCCTTCATCAGTTCCTCCTCGTCTCGGTGGTTCGCCGCCGAGGAACTCGCTCCAGGCCGCGGAACAACGCCGCCTCAGGTCTGGATGCTCATCGCGTTCTCCGACGCCGCATCATGGTATCCATAAGTGGACGAAAAGGTCCACTTACCGACATCACGCGGCGTCGAGGAACGGGCGGTGCTCGTAGTTTCCGTCGCGCAGAATGACGGCCGTGGACTCCGGGACCTCCTTGAATACACCGGGAAGGTCGTTCAAGGGCTCGGAGACGACGAGCTGCGCCTTGTCCCCGAACATGTCGAACTGCTTCATGTCCGGGTACATCTCCCGCACCGTAGGAGCATCGACCGAATGGAAGAGCGAGCGCGACCGCCCCGCCGATGAATAGCGCACCGCCCAGATCGAGGAACCGTCGGACATCGCGACGGTCCCCTGCATCGGGAAGGCGATGCCGGCGTCCCTGCCCACCTTCTCGACCATCTGGATGGCCGCGCCGAGTCCGGCGATCGGGTCATCCCGCATCCCCAGCGTGATGGCGAGATAGAAGAGCACCTCGGAGTCCGTCGTTCCGAGGATCTCGGGATACAGCGACGGGTCGACGGCGAAGGTCAGCTCGCGTTTGATCTTGTGGAAGTCGATGATGGCGCCGTTGTGCATGAACAGCCAGTTGCCGTATCGAAAGGGATGGCAGTTCGACTGCTGGATCGGTGGCCCGGCCGCCGCGCGCACGTGGCTGAAGAACATCGGGCTCTCGATCGCGCTCGTGAGCTCCCGCAGGTTGATGTCGTTCCACGCAGGATCGGTGCTATGGAAGATGGCCGGCGTCGGATCTTTGGTGCCCGTCGGATACCAGCCGAACCCGAACCCGTCGCCGTTCACTGTCTCAGCGCCGAGCGGCGAATTCAGGGACTGCTTGACGAGCGAATGCTTGGCGTCGAGGATCACCAGCGAGGGTCGGAGAGGTTCACCTGAATAAGCCAGCCATCGGCACATGATGGGCTCCCTTTGACAGGCGAAATACTAGTGAGCCTCGTGCTCGGCCGGTAGCAGTCCGCCATTTTTCCCACAGGCTCGATGCGGTCGCGCATACTTCCAGTTATGAGGAAGTTGGGGGTCTTCCGCTCATGAGGACGCTCGGAGTCGAAGAGGAACTGCTCCTGGTCGACGCGCGCACGGGTGTTCCGCTCCCCGTCGCCCCGCTCGCTCTCGCGACGGCGCACGCCAGGAGGCACGGCTCGAAGGTCGATGCGGAGATCCATCAGGAGATGCTCGAGGTGAAGTCCGGGCCGCACCCGTCGACCTCTGAGCTGCTCGCCGAGGTGGCGGCCGGTCGCGAGCTGGTCGACTCTCTGGTCGTGCCGTTCGGAGCGCGCGCCGTTGCGCTTGCGATGTCGCCCCTCCCGTTCAAGCCGCATCCGACCAAGAACGCTCGCTACGAGGAGATGGTCAAGCGCTACGGATACGTCGGACGCAGCACCCTCGTGTGCGGGCTGCACGTTCACGTCAGCATCGAGTCCCCCGACGAGGGTGTCGCCGTCTTGGATCGCATCCGCAATTGGCTGCCAGTGCTGCTGGCGTTGAGCGCCAACTCGCCCTTCGCGAACGGCGTCGACACGGGGTACGCGAGCTACCGGTTCTGCGCCTGGCACCAGTGGCCGAGCGCCAGCCCGGCCGAGGTGTTCGGCTCCACAGAGGCGTACGACAGGTTCGAACGCGAACTGCTCGCGACCGACGTGATCATGGACCTCGGGATGCTGTACCTCGACGCGCGCCTGTCGCACAGATATCCCACGATCGAGGTCCGCGTCGCCGATGTGTGCATGGATGCCAGGGACACCGTCTTCATCGCGGCACTGGTGCGCGCCCTCGCCGACACCGCGTCCGCCGAATGGCGGCGCGGCACGCCACCCGAGGCGACCTCCGGTGCGGCCCTGAGGCTGGCCGAATGGCAGGCCGCGCTCACCGCGACGGCCGGCCGCCTGCCGAATCCCGAGGGTCCGGGATCGTCTCGAGGACAGGAGGTCGCAGCAACGCTGCTGGCGCACGTCGAGGCGGCACTGGCCGAGAACGGCGACCTCGGGATGGCGCAGGCGGCTCTTGACCGCGTGCTCCACAACGGCGGCGGGTCCCAGCGGCAGCGGGCATCGTATGCACGGGGCGCGAGCTTCAGCGACGTGATCGACGACGCGCTCGAGATCACGCACGCGGGTCGGCGGAACCGCTCGGACGACCCGTCGCGAAGGGCCGCTCAGTCCGCGTCGACCGCGTAGCGCCCCGTTGCGCATCCGGTCAGCTCCCACCCTCCAGGGCGGCGTCTGACGTCGAGGTGCGAGACGCCGGTGGGGGACACCTGAGGCCGCGTGGTTCCCGGTACCCAGACATCCATGCCGCACATCGCGCCTGCGCCGCCGGCGTCGCCGGTCATCCTCAGCTTCGAGCCGTCCGCGCTCACGTGCGTGATCGTGCCGGGCGCCGCTCGTGGGTAGGCGCGGCTCAGGGTGCCGAGGAGCACGGCGTCCCCCGGCACATCGGCACCGGTGG
>JBQCJQ010000243.1:0-6293 GCA_051952615.1 Humibacter sp. | reverse complement strand
GGATGCACGGCTCGTCGCGCCACAGCCGCGCGAGCTTCTGCCGGATGACCTCCGCGTGCTCCGGCCCGTCCGGACTGAGCCGGTCGTAGTCGGCCTGCATCCGCTCCTCGAGCTCGCGCACCAGCGGATCCGACGGAAGGTGCCCGTCGGCCCCGGACTTGTCGATCGCGTCGTCGCCCTCCACGAGCCCCGACGGGTCGAGGTTGGCTCCGACCGCGACGAGGGAGCGCACCCGCTGCGCGTGGTCGATGGCGAGCAGCAGACCGGCGATGCCGCCGTCGCTGAAACCGAGCAGGTGGGCGTCGTCGAGACCGACGGCATCCATGTAGTCGAGGATGTCGCGCACGATCCCCTCGTACGTGATCGGTCCTTCCCGGTCGGCGGTGCGCCCGTGCCCGGGCCTTTCCGGCGCGTAGACGCGGAAGTCGCGCGAGAGATCCCGGATCTGCGCCCTCATGGTCTCGATCGAGCAGTACCCGCCGTGCAGCAGGAGCAGAGGCGGGCCATCCCCGGCCACCTCGTGATACACGTCGACCCCCGACACCGTGATGTAGCCCACGATGCCGCCTACTCCGCGCTCGACAGCACGCGCAGCGGCAGCGGGTGATGGCACGCCACCGCACGGTCGCCCACCTGCTGCAGGGCCGGCCGCTCGGTGCGGCAGATCTCGGTCGCGGCGGGGCAGCGGGGGTTGAACGGGCATCCCGTCGGCCTGTTCGCCGGGCTCGGCACATCGCCGGTGAGCACGATGCGCTCGCGCTCGGGCTCGCCGTCGAGCTGCGGGATGGCCGACAGCAGTGCCGCCGTGTAGTGGTGCGCCGGCGATGCGTACAGCGATTCGGCGTCGGCCAGCTCGACGATCTCGCCCAGGTACATCACGGCGACGCGGTCCGAGACGTGCTCGACGACGCCGAGGTCGTGCGCGATGAACACGTAGGTGAGCCCGAACTCCTCCTGCAGGTCGGAGAGCAGGTTGAGCACCTGCGCCTGCACCGAGACGTCGAGGGCCGAGACCGGCTCGTCGGCCACGAGCACGCTCGGGTTCAGCGCGAGCGCCCGCGCGATGCCGATGCGCTGCCGCTGGCCGCCAGAGAACTCGTGCGGGAACCGCTCGGCCATGCTCGCGTCGAATCCCACCCGCTCGAGCAGGTCGGCGACCCTGGACCGGATGGCCCGCCGATCGCCCGCCCTGTGGATGCGCAGCGGCTCGGCCACGATGTCGCCGACCCGCATTCTGGGATTGAGCGACGAGTACGGATCCTGGAACACCATCTGCAGCCGGCTGCGCACCGGCCGTAGCTGCCTGCGCGACATCCTGGAGATGTCGGTCCCCTCGAACCGGATCGCGCCGCTCGTGACGTCGATCAGCCGCGTCAGGCACTGCCCGAACGTCGACTTGCCGCAGCCGGACTCACCGACGATGCCGAGCGTCTCGCCCTTCCTGACCTGAAGGCTCACGCCGTCGACCGCAGTGAGGGTTCCCTTCTGCTTGCCGCGCAGGGCGAACTGCTTCACCACCGAGTCGGCGGACAGGATGATCTCGTCGCTCATGCGATCTCCTCTCGCAGGGACGCTCTGGCGTCGCCCGGCAGCCAGCACGCATCGAGGTGCTCGGGTTCGTCACCGGTCGCCCGAAACGGCGGCAGCTCGCCGCACTGCTCCATGGCGAAGCGGCAGCGGGCACGGAACGGGCATCCCGTCTGATCGTCGTGCGGCCCGGGAGGCAGACCCGGAATGGTGGACAGCCGCTGTCTGCGCTGCCCCGGCCGGGGTATGGCGCCGAGCAGACCCCAGGTGTACGGATGTCGGGGCGTACGCACCACCTGCGACTTGCCGCCCAGCTCGACCGCCCGTCCCGCGTACATCACGATGACCCGGTCGGCGATCTCGGAGATCACGCCCATGTCGTGCGTGATCATGATGACCGACGACCCGTACCTGGCCTGCAGCTCGCGGATGAGCTCCAGGATCTGCCGCTGCGTCGTCACGTCGAGGGCCGTCGTCGGCTCGTCGGCGATCAGGAGCGAGGGATGACACGCCAGCGACATCGCGATCATGACCCGCTGCCGCATGCCGCCGGAGAACTCGTGCGGGTACGACTTCGCGCGCCGTGCCGCGTCGGGGATCCCCACCTCGTCGAGCAGCTCGACGGCACGTTTCCACGCGGCCTGCGACGACACGTTCTCGTGCGTGCGGATCTGCTCGACGATCTGCCAGCCCACCGTGTACACCGGGGTCAGCGCCGTCATCGGGTCTTGGAAGATCATCGCGATGCTGCTGCCCCGCAGCCGGTTCAGCTTCGGCAGGGGCATCCCGATCAGCTCGGTGCCCTCGAACCTGGCAGACCCGGTGACCGAGGCGTTCGGGTTGTCGAGCAGGCCCATCATCGAGTACATCGCCATCGACTTGCCGGAGCCCGACTCGCCGACGATGCCGAGCACCTCGCCGCGGCCGACCGAGAACGAGAGCCCGTTGACGGCATTCACGACGCCGTCCCTTGTGCGGAAGGCGACTCGAAGGTCATCCACCTCGAGCAACGCGGTCATGGCTTCCCTCTCACGTTCAGGCACGACGCACCCTCGGGTCGATCACGGCGTAGAGCAGGTCGACGACGGCGTTCGCGGCCACGACGAAGAACGCCGCGTAGAGCACGCACGCCATGATCACGGGCAGGTCGAGGTTCTGCAGCGAATCCCAGGTGAGCTTGCCGACGCCGGGCAGCCCGAAGACGACCTCGGTGAGCAGCGCTGCGCCGCCGACCAGCGACCCGAGGTCGAGCCCGAAGAGCGACACGACGGGGGAGAGCGAGCCGCGCAGCGCGTGCCGCAGCAGGATGCGCCGCTCGGAGAGCCCCTTCGCTCTGCCCGTTCTCACGTAGTCCTCGCCCATCGCCGTGACGAGCTCGGCGCGGAGCACGCGGGCGTAGATGCCGCCGTAGAGCAGCGCGAGGGTCATCCACGGAAGCAGCAGGTGCAGCGCCCACTGCCCGGGGTCCTGCGAGAACGGCACGTAGCCGAGCGGAGGCACCCACGAGAAGACCGAGTCGTGCAGCCGGTCCTGCGTGACGAGGTTGACCACCTCGCCCACCCAGTACGCGGGCAGCGAGACCGCCGCGATGCCGATGATCATGATGACCGGGTCGACGACGCTGCCGCGGAACCGCGTGGCCAGCAGACCCCCGCCCAGACCGAGCAGGATCCAGATGATCGCCGCCCCCAGCACGAGCGACAGGGTGACGGGCGCGGCTGCCATGATCTGCGGCACCACGCGGTCGCCGATGTTCACGTAGGACGTGAGATCCCTCGTGACGAAGAGGTGGTCCATCATCAGCACGTACCGCACCGGCAGGGGCTGGTCGAAGCCGAACGCGTGCTTCACCTGGGCGAGCACCTCGGGGGATGCCCCGCGACCGGCCAACCGTGCTGCGGGGTCGACTCCCGGCGTGGCGAAGAAGATCAGGAACACCACGACACTGATGGCGAACATGACGAGCACGGCGGAGCCGAGCCGCTTGGCGACGAACAGCATCAGGCGGCACCTCGCAGCTTCGCCTTCGGATCGAGCGCGTCGCGAACGGCATCGCCGAGCAGGTTGAGCGCCACTGCGGTGATGACGAGCATGATGCCGGGTGCGAGCGCGACCGTCGGCCGCGTGTACAGCAGGTCGAGCCCGTCGTTGATGATGGTGCCCCAGCTCGCGTTCGGCGGCTGCACGCCGATCGAGAGGAACGACAGCGCCGCCTCGGTGAGCATGTTGAGCGCCGCCATCAGCGGGATGAACACGATCACCGTCGGCAGCACGTTGCGCAAGATCTCGCGTCGCAGGATGCGCCAGTCGCTCGCTCCCAGCCCGACGGCCGCCTTCACGAACTCACGGTTCTTCAGCGACAGCACCTGCCCGCGGATGGGGCGTGCCACGTAGGGCACGTAGATGAGCGCGATGATCATGATCGGCAGCAGCAGGTTCGACGGGCCGATCACGATCGGTCCCAGCTTCAGCCCGCCGGTGAGCAGCACCACCGAGAGCGAGATCGCGAGCAGGTAGACCGGGAACGCCCACACGATGTCCATCAGCCGCGAAAGCACCCAGTCGACCGGACCGCCGAAGTAGCCGGCGACGATGCCCACCAGTGCGCCGAGCACGCAGCAGATCACCGCGGACGAGAACCCGATCAGCAGGGTCGTTCGACCGCCGAAGAGCAGTCGGGCGAAGACATCCCTGCCCTGGCTGTCGGCGCCGAGGAAGAAGCCCCCGAGGTTCCAGGTCGGCCCGATCGGCTCGACGCCGAGTCCCAGTCCCTTCGTCTGCTGCTGCAGGATGGCGACCTTCTGACCGTCGATCACCGTGGTGCCGTTGACGTTCGACTGGAACGGATCGGTGTGCGCGATGAGCTGGGCGTAGAGCGGTGCGAGAAGACAGAGGGCGATGATGATGACCAGCACGATGGCCGATCCGATGGCGACGGGGTTGTGCGCGATCTGGGTGAAGGCGACGCGCCACGGGCCGGCCGACCGTCGCGATCGTGGCGTCCCGCGTTCCGACGTCGCGATCGCTACGGTCACTTCAGCCACAGCTGGTCCACGAGCATGTAGTACTGGTCGCTGAACTGGTAGTTCGAGACCCGGTTCGAGGTGAAGTCGATCAGCTTCGGGTTGAACAGGGGCACGAGCGGAGACTCGGTCATGTACGCCTTGTCGATGTCGCCCCAGCTCGCGTTGGCCGCGGTCGGGTTGGTCAGACCCTCGTCATCCGCCTTCGTCATCTGCGCGTCGAGCCCGGGGTTGCAGTAGCCCGAGATGTTGATGGAGCTGTCGCTGTTCGGGTGGAACGACGCGCACGACAGCAGCACCTGCAAGAAGTCGGACGCCGCCGGGTAGTCCTGGTACCACTGCGTGAGGCTCAGCTGCACGTGGTTGCCGGTGTTCTGGATGTAGTTGTACTGGATGTTGTTCGACAGTGCCTTGAGCGTGGCCTTGTAGCCGAGCTGGTTCAGCAGGCTCACCAGGTAGAGCCCGATTCCCTTGTTGACGCTGTCGTTCTGCACGACGACGCCGACGGACTGTCCCGCCGTGCCGGACTGCTGCACGAGCTGCTTCGCCTTGTCGACGTCGGGCGCCGTCCAGGTCGTTCCTCCGCCCTTCGTGTAGTCGCAGAAATCGGTGTGGCCGGGAAAGTCGGGAGGAAGGATGGTGCACGCGGGCGATGCGAGCGAGGTGCCGCCGTACAGCTTCACCATGGCCGACCGGTCGACCGCCCAGTTGATGGCCTGGCGCGCCTTCTCGTTGTTGAACGGGGCGATGTTGGAGTTGAGCGCCACGTACCACATGGCCGTCAGCGGAGACACGTGGGCCTGCGACGCGTACTTCGACGAGATCTCGCCGAGGCGGTCGGCGGGCGGAGTGTCGTACATCCAGTCCGCCTGCCCGTTCTCGACGGCCGTCACCTCGGCCTCGGCCGTCAGGCCGAAGGTCTCGTCGATCTCGTCGGGATACCCGACCGGAGCCGCCTGCGGCGACCACGACGTGAAGTATTTGTTGCGCTTCATCACGAGAGCCTTGTTGGGCGAGTAGCTCGCGAAGTAGTACGGGCCGGTCGCGGGGATCGGCGTCGTCCCCTCGTCTTTGCCCGGCGTTCCGGCCGGCAGGACCGAAGCGAACGGCATCGCGATCTGCGCCTCGAACTCCGGGTCGGACTGCGTGAGGTTGAACGTGATCGTGTTCGTCGAGGCGTCGGCGACGACTCCTCCGTCGAGCGTGCACGATGCCGGCGTCTTGAGGCAGGCGTCGGCACCGACGATCACGTTGTACCAGGACCCGGCGTTCGGGCTCGAGACCTTGAACAGGCGCTGGAACGAGTCGACGACATCCGCCGTCGTCACCGTCTTGCCGTTGGAGAACTTGATGCCCTTGCGCAGCTGGAACGTGTACGTCTTTCCGTTCGACGACACCTTCGGCAGCGCGGTCGCGAGGTCGGGCACGATGTCCTCCGACTTCTTGCCGCCGACCCTGGCGTAGGTGAGCAGGCCGTCGTACGTGCCTTGGTACAGCTGCCAGTACTGCAGCGTGTAGTTCACCTGCGGGTCGAGTGTGCCACCGGCCGACTGAGCGACCAGGTGCAGGGTGCCGCCGGTGTGCTGGCCGCCCGATCCTGCGCTGGTGGCGGTGCTCGAATCACTGCTGCACGCCGCAAGGGCCAGGAGGGATGTCGCCGCGACGACGGAGACCAGGTACTTGGTGAGGGTTCGCATTGCATTCTTCCCGTCGGGATGGTGGGGCGTACGGAGAAAGGAGGGG
>JBQCJQ010000242.1:0-7489 GCA_051952615.1 Humibacter sp. | reverse complement strand
AAGTACGCGCTCTCCTTCACGAGACGCGACGGCTTCGAGAGCCGGTTCTCGATGAGCAGCCACGGAGAGGCCTTGGGGAGTCGAAGAGTGACCCGCACCCAGTCGACACCGGCGGCCTGGTATTCGTACACCAGCACCTGCTCGAGGTCGTCGTCGGTGCGCGAGACGATGCGCGAGGGTCGTGCGAGAGTGCGGGTGGCGAGCATCTCCAGTCGCTCGCTGGTCGCCAGCTTGTTCGCCAGGTGGTTGAAGCCGGCGCCGGAGCTCGCATACTCGTCGTAGACGTATCCGTTGAAGCCGACCACCGCCCCGGCGTTCACCAGCTCCCGCCCGGTGCGCTTCTCCAGGATCGAGGCGATCGCCGAGGTGTGCTCGTCGACGCGGACGCGAAGGTGCTCGTTCTCGAGGATGAGCAGCTCGTCGCGCGGGATGGCCGAGAGGTCTGCTCCCTCGCTGCGCCCGGAGTCGCCGAGCGAGAGCAGCCCGTACTCGCTGCGACCGGATGCGCTGCGTGAGGTCTGCGCCTCGTCGGCCCCGTCCGCAGCGGTGTCCTGGTGGGCATCCGCGAGTCGCACATCGAGCCGCACGTATCCCGTGGCGGGCACGTCGGTGACGTGTGCCCGCACCCATCGCCCCGATTCCCGGTGCGCCGCGTTGCCCTGCGCCTCCAGCACGAACGGAACGGACGAGCCGTCGCGTGCATCCACCAGCTCGATCTCGGCGCTGAACGGCACGAGAGCCTCCGGCAGCAGGAACCGCACCGCGCCGCAGCGCACCAGCCCGGTCGGGTTGGCGACGGCGAACGACGCCGCCGCGCCGGAGCCGGGCTCGACGGTCTCGCCGAAGTAGACGAGTGCGCTCTCGAGGAGCTCTGCGGAGCGCTGCTGTGCGATGAGGCTCTGCGCCACCTTCCACTCCCACTGCAGCTCGCCGGACGAGAAGCCCTCGTCGCCGTGGGTCCAGGAGTTGCCGGCACCCCACGTGTGCTCGTTGAACATGGAGATCGCGTCGTAGGTCTCGGACGATCTGGCGGCCTCTGCGCGCACCGCCTCACCGCCCGATAGCGCGCTCAGCTGCGAGATGGTGCGTCCGTCGACGACCTCGGCCTGCGCGCGTCGCATGAACGCGATCGGCACGGCCGCCGAGCCGACGCCCTCGACCCACCAGTCGCCCCAGTCGCCCTCGACGGTGATGAGCTCGTCGCCCAGGCGCGCCTCGGCGTCGGCGAAGAAGTCCTCGTTGCGCGAGACGCGCAGCTTCGGCGACTCCCAGGTCTCGTTCCACTCGCGCACGATGCTCGGCAGAGCAAGCCGCGCGGGCGCGTTGTCGCCCATGTAGCCCTGGATGCGCAGGTGCAGCACATCCCACGGGTAGGGGTCGCGCCCCTCGAACGACTCGCCGTGCGCCCCGAACACTCCGGGAGGGAACGGGTAGCCGCGCGTGGCGAGCGCGGTCAGGTACGCGGGGAAGAAGTTCTCGACCTGCTCGATGCCCTCGGTGAAGCCGACCATCGGACCTTCCATGTAGGCGAGGCCGTGCGGGCTGTCGGTCATCCAGACCAGCACCTCGTTGCCCGCGAGCGAGCGCCAGCGGAACAGGCGCGGCAGGTTGAGGGCACCGGTGGTGTGCGGCTGCGAGCGCCCGGCCCAGTTGTGCGCGACGGAGAGGTACTTGACGCCGACCTCCTTGAGCGCGTCGGGAAGTCCGGCGACCTGACCGGGCACATCGGTCTGCATGGCCGAGTTGAACGGGATGCCGAACTCGTCGCGCAACCGACGCGCGTCGCGCAGCAGCTCGTGCAGCTCATCCGTTGAGCACACGTCGGTGTGCAGGTTGTACGGCAGCGCGCTCAGCCCGATCGAGCCTCCCTTCACCGCCGCGATGAGGCGATCCATCTGCGCCGCAGGACGGTTGCGCCGCCAGTCGGTGATCGCCCAGAGCGCCTCGCTGTTCCACCGGAATCGGGCCTCTTCCGGCCAGTCGGCGGTCTCGTCGACCAGATCGAGTGCGCTGTCGAGGTAGGAGCGCTGCGCGGCGAAGACCTCGGTCTGCCGGTCGGTGTAGCCGAAGTCGAAGTGCGAGTGGTGCACGAGGTGGATGGTCCACTCGCGCTGGTGCAGCAGGTCGAACGCGAGAGTCTCCTCGCCGAGCTCCGGCACGGCCACGCGCACCGCCGTGGCGTCGTCGACGGCCCGCACAAGCATCCGGATGCTGCCCGCCGGCCCATCTTCGACTCCCACCGTCAGGTCTGTTCCCTCTGCGGTGGTCAGCGATGGGTGCAGCCCGCGCCCGGCGAGTGGACCGTCGCGCCCGATCAGACGCACGGACTGGGCACGCACCCCGTCGACGGTCTTGATGAGCGGCTCGGGCAGCACGGCGACCGGTGTACCGCCGATGGTGCCCTCCACGCTGACGGCGCGGTCGATGAGACCGATTCGGGCATCCTCGTCATCCCACGGACGGGTTGCGACGAGTTTGGGTGAGGACATGACCTTTTCTCCAGTGAGTGGTGTTCGTGACAGATGTGGATGACGGATGGTTGGTCGATCAGTACTGCCCCAGCGCGAGGCCCTTCTGGAAGAAGCGCTGCGAGAACAGGAACAGTGCGGCCGTCGGGATCGAGACGAGGATCGCCGCGGTCAGCGTGACGGTGTAGCCGGGGCCGCCGCCTTCGGTCGACTGCAGTGCGTTGAGCAGCGGCATCACCGGACGGGCGGTGCTCTGGGTGAGGATCAGCGAGAGCAGGAAGTCGTTCCACACCCAGGTCGCCTGCAGGATGAACACGACGACCAGAGCGCTGACGCTCATCGGCAGGTAGATGCGGGTGAAGATGCGCCAGACCGACGCCCCGTCGACCACCGCGGCTTCGAAGACCGACTCCGAGATGCCGAGGAAGAAGTTGCGCATGACGAAGGCGCTGAACGGCAGGGCGACGATCGAGTAGATGATGATCATCCCGACGATCGTGTCGTAGAGCCCGGTGTTGGCCGAGAAGCTGAACCACGGGATGACCATCATCTGGATCGGGAAGACCGTGCCGCAGAACACCACGAAGAACCAGGCGAACCCGTGCTTGAGCTTGAGCACGATCACCGCGAAGCCGACGCAGGCACCGAGGATGACCGCGATGATCGGCGCGATGATCGCGTAGATGATCGAGACGCCGAAGCCCGCGGCGATGTTCGTCGAGGTGAACACGTCGACGACATTGGTGAAGAAGGCGCCGATGTTGCCGGTGGTCCAGAGCTGGCTTCCGGAGAACTCCGCGTTCGACTTGCTCGAGTTGGCGAAGAGCAGATAGATCGGGATCAGCCAGAATGCGCCGAGCAGGCCGAGGATGACGTAACGGACGACACGCGAAGTCATGCGTCTGCCACCTTTCCGGGTCCGGAGGAGTCACCGATGGCCAGCTGCCTGCGCAGATACAGCACCGAGGCGGCGACCGTCACGATCGTGAGGAAGATGGCGACCGCAGCACCGAGCCCGTACTGACTGCTCTGGAACGTGTCGGTGTACATGGTGACGCCGAGCGTCTCCGAGACCCGGTTGGGACCGCCCTGGGTCATCGTCTCGACGATGTCGAAGGTCTTCAGGCTGTTCACGATCGAGAGCCCGACGACGATGGTGGTCGATGGTCGCAGCAGCGGCCAGACCATGGTCGTGAACAGCGTCCAGCCGTTGGCTCCGTCGATGCGCGCGGCCTCGAGCGGCTCTTTCGGTATCGACTGCAGGCCGACGATGAAGAGCAGCGCGTTCACGCCGATGCCCTGCCACGACGAGGCCAGGATCATGACGATCGTGTTGAGCGGTGCCACCTCCAGCCAGTGCGTGTTGGCCCCGGGCAGGTGCAGGAAGGCGAGCGCCTGACTCAGCGCACCGCCGTTCTGCAGGATGAAGTTGAACACCACGCCGATCGCGACGCCGGAGAGCGCGTACGGAATGAGGAACGGGATGCGGAAGATGCCCGCCCACCTCAGTCCGAACGAGAGGTAGGCGACGGCCAGCCCGAGTGCGACCGGCACGATCAGTGTTCCGATCACCCAGATGGCCGTGTTGACCAGCGACATCAGGAAGGCGGGGTCCGCGAACATCGTCGCGTAATTCTGGAACCCGACGAACTTCGGGGCGTCCAGCCCGTTGTAGTCGGTCAGGCTGAGGTACATCGTGTACACCACGGGGATGTACATGGCGAGCAGCACCAGCGCCACGCCTGGGCCCATGAAGGCCCAGGCGGATCGCTGGTAGCCGCGTGTCGTGGAGGACTTCACAGGCACGGACTACTTGTTGCTCGCCCAGTACTGCTGGGACGCACTCTGGATGCTCTGCAGATACTTGGTGGGGTCACCTGGCGAGGTCATGAACCCGGTGAAGTTGTTCAGCGCGGCCGTCAGCACCGGTGCCGGTGCTGCCTCGTAGTAGCGCAGGTAGGTCGTGTACTTCGAGGGGTCGGTCACCTGCTTGCCGAAGTCCTGCAGGGTCGAGTTCGCGGCGGTCGCCTTGGGGTTGTAGGGAAGGATGCCCTGCGCCTTCGACCACGTCGACTGGGCTTCCGGGCTCATGAGCCACTCCGAGTACTTCAGCGCTGCCGCCTTGTTGGCGCCCTTCGCGGTGACGCAGACGGGTGCGGTCTCGACCGCGACGGGAGTCTTGCCGCTCTGCACCGTGACCGCGGGGATCGGGAAGATGCCCCAGTCCGTGCCCGGCTTCATGCCGACCTTCGCGAGCGTTCCCGGGTACCACGTGCCGAACGGCTGCATGGCAGCCTGGCCGTCCTTGAACACGGTCTGCGACGGGGTGGTCGAACCCGGGTCGCTGAAGTAGCCCTTCTGCAGCATCTTCAGCCAGGTGTTCATGACCGTCTTGACCTCGGGGTCGGTGTACGACGCCTTGCCGTCATTGATGGCGTTGTAGGTGTCGAGGTTCGTGCCGGCCATGATCAGCATGTAGTAGACGAACGCCCACGGGTTGCCGTCCTGGCTGTAGAACGGGGTGACCCCGTGCGACTTCAAGGTCGCGGCATCCGACAGCATCTCCGACCAGGTCGTCGGGGGCGTCAGGTTGTACTTCGCGAAGATCGCCTTGTTGTAGTACATGCCCCAGTAGTCGACCTCGAGCGGCACGCAGTACTGCTTGCCGTTCACCGTGAACATCTTCTCGATCGACGGCGACACCCACTTGTTGGCGACCGCCTTCTTCCAGATGCTGCTGGTATCGGCGACAAGACCCTGCTGCACCAGGTCGGACAGCTGTGCGCCGGTGTGCCAGGTGAAGATGTCGGGGGCCTTCGGCGTGCGCAGCGACTGCTTGACGAACGCCTGGAACTGGTTCTCGTTGCTGTACGTGCTCGTCTTGAGCGAGACGTCGATGTTCTTCTTCGCCGCCGCCGACAGCGGGTCGTAGTTCCAGCCTTTGTCTTCGACGAAGTTCAGGGTGGCGCTGCCCGAGCCACCCGACGAGTTGGACGAGCAGCCGACCAGGCCTGCCGTCACCGCTATCGCCACCGCCGTGGCAGCGAGCCACTTACGTGCCTTCACACGAACTCCCTTGTTCCGACTAAAGTTTGGTATCGTTACCAATCGTTTGAAAGTAGCACAGGGGTTGGGGCCGCGCAAGCGTTCGGCCGCGCAGCCAGAAAGATGCGGTGGTATAGCGTGCCGTTCATGAGGGGTCTGTCCGAGGACGACGATTCGGCTCACCTGTCGAGCAAGCCGCCAACGGTCAAAGACGTAGCTGCGCGGGCGCAGGTCAGTCCGATGACCGTGTCGAGAGTGTTCGCCGGTGGAGACGGAGTGCGCCCTCAGCTGCGCCAACGGGTGGAGCGCGCCGCGAACGAGCTCGGTTATCGCCGCAACGAGAACGCTCGGAGTCTGCGCCCCGGGCACAAGTCCGGCCTCATCGGCGTCACCATCACGAACATCGCGAACCCGTACTACGCCGAACTCCAGGGTGGCATCGAGGAGGTCGCTGCGCGGGCGAACCGTCGCATCCTCGTCGGCAACTCGAACGAGGATCCCGGCCTGGAGCGTCAGCTCGTCGCCGACTTCATCGGCCGTAGGGTGGAGGGCCTCATCGTCGTCCCTGCCGACCCCAGCCACGCCGACCACCTCAGTGCCGATGCACTGAGCGGCACGCCCATGGTCTTCGCATCCCGACCGGTACCGGGCCTCGGCGTCGACACCGTGCTCATCGACGACATCGGCGGCGCCTACGAGGCGACCAGCCGCATGCTCGACGAAGGTCACACGCGCATCGCCTTCCTCGGCACTCGCACCTCGGTTCTCACGGGGCAGCGCCGACTTCAGGGGTTTCGCAACGCCCATCGCGACCACAACGTGCCCGTCTACGAGCACCTCATCCGCACCGGGCAACAGGAGGCCGCCGGCGCCGACAAGGCTCTGAGCGAGCTGCTCGAGCACGCGGTGCCACCCACCGCCGTCTTCTCCGCCAACAACCGGAACACCCTCGGCGCTATCCGCGCCATCGCGCGCTCCGGCACCGAGGTGCGGCTGATCGGGTTCGACTCGTTCGAGTTCGCAGACCTCTCCCCCGTGCCCTTGTCGGTCGTCGCCCACGATCCGCGCGCGCTCGGGCGTCGTGCCGCCGAGCTGCTGCTCGCACGCATCGACGAGGAGCAGTCGGCAGGGGGGCCGCCCAAGACGGTCGAACTGCCGGTCGAACTGCAGCTCCAGCCGCGGGGACCGCAGTGAGCGCGGCGCCCGAAGTGGTGCGCTCCGCCGACGAGACCGCTGTTCTGCGAGAGGCGTGGGTCGCGGATGTCGGCGGCTCTCACGTGACCGCGGCGCGCATCGAATTCTCGGCCGAGCCGGCCGTCCTCAACCGAACCACGGCCGCGGTCGCGACACACGGCGACGCCGACGAGATCCTCGAGTCGATCACGGCCGCGCTGCAGCACGTACAGGGCGCGGCAACCCGCTGCACCATCGCGTTGCCCGGTCCTTTCGACTACGAAGCGGGACACGGAACCTTTGCGGGCGTGGCCAAGTTCGGGGCCATCGCAGGGGTCGACCTGCGCGCGCGCCTCGGCCGACTGCTCGGGATCGCTCCGGAGAACGTGCGGTTCGTGAACGATGCGATCGCGTACGGCGTCGGCGAATGGTTCGTCTCCCCGCGCCGACCCGACCGATTGGTCTGCATCACGCTCGGTACCGGCGTCGGCTCGGCGTTCCTCGACGGCGGACGCGCGGTCGAGGACGGCCCCGAGGTTCCGCCGCACGGATGGGCGCACCTGCTGACCATCGGCGATCGACCCCTGGAGGACTCGGTCTCCACGCGTGCCATCCAGCAGCGCTATGCCGAGAAGACGGGCAACGCAGCGGATGTCGCGGCAGCACTGGCTCCGAGGGAGTTCTCGGTGCGCGAGATCGCCGAGCGCGCCCGCGACGGGGACTCCTGCGCGGTCGACACTCTCGACACGGCCATGTTCGAGCTCGGCGAGGCACTCGGTCCGTGGGTTGTCCGGTTCCGCGCG
>JBQCJQ010000241.1:0-2631 GCA_051952615.1 Humibacter sp. | reverse complement strand
CTCTCGCCCTGGCGACTGGGTGCTGGACTTCTTCGCGGGCAGCGGCACGACCGGCGCGGTGGCCGCTGCGCTCGACCGTCGGTTCGTGCTGGTGGACAGCAACCCCGACGCGATCGCGGTGATGCGAACCCGTTTCGCGCGGATGCCCGAGGTCGTCTTCCGCTGACCGGAAGCCGTTGCGGCCGCCGGGATGGACGGGATGCCCTAGCTGGAGCCCCGCACGATGAGGCGCGTCTGCAGGATGGTCTCCCGTTCGACCGGCTGACCCTCTATGCGCTTCACCAGCGTGCTCGCCATGACGGCGCCGAGCTCGTTCGCGGACTGGTGCATGGTCGTCAGGGCGGGGGAGGCTGCGGATCCGATGGCGTCGTCGTCGTACCCGACCACCGCGATGTCGCCCGGAATGCTGAGGCCGTTCTCGGCGATCACCGTGTAGGCGCCGAGCGCCATCTGGTCGTTCGCGGCGAAGACCGCGTCGATCGGCACCCTTCTCGCCAGAAGGCGGCGCATGGCCATGGCGCCGGAGGTCGGCGAGAAGTCGCCCCACTCGATCAGCGACGTGTCCAGCCCGGCGTGCCCCATCGCCCGTCGCCAGCCGAGCTCGCGGTCGAAGCCGGCAGGCATGTCCGCCGGGCCGGCGATGGTGGCGATGTTGCGACGCCCGCGCTCGATCAGGTGGCACGTGGCGGTGATGGCTCCCGCGATGTTGTCGACATCGACGTAGACGCTGTCGTTGTCATCCACGTGCAGGGGGCGTCCGCCGAACACGACGGGAACCGACCTTCCGAGCCGGGCGTAGGAATGGTCGCCGGAGTGGTGCGAGACCACGAGCGCGCCGTCGATGTTGCCGCCGGTGAGGTAGCGACGCGTCTTGTCGGGGTTCGCCTCGGATGCCACCACGATGCCGAGCGTGTAATCGGTGGTCGCCAGGTGCATGGCGACGCCCTGGATGATCGAGGCGAAGAACGGGTCGGTGAACACCCGGGACGTCGACTCGGGGATGACCATCGCGATCGACTCGGTGCGTCGGCTTGCGAGCATCCGTGCCGCGCGATTCGGCACGTAGTTGAGCTCCGCGATGGCGGCGTTGACCGCCGAGATGAGCTGCGGTGTCACCTTGGGGGAGCCGTTCACGACCCGCGACACGGTGGCACGGGAGACCCCGGCCCTCGCTGCGACCATCTCCAGCGTCGGCGGCTGTCCCTCGGAATTCGCGCCCATGTGATCCTTCCCGCCTGCGAACACTATCGTGATTCGAGCCGCGGGGCGACCATCGAGAGCGATTCGTGATCGCGCTCTCATGCGTGTTCTGGAGCGGAAAACCTTGCGCCCGGTCGTCAGGGCGCGGCGGGCGACCCCAGCCTGCGCCTGTTCCGGATGCCTACGGCTCTCGGCGAGAACGCAGGCATCCGGAACGAGTGCGCGACGGGGGAGTCAGTCCCGCTACGGGGTGACGGCGCCGCCGCCCGCGATGTGGCGACCGGGGTGGCTCGGTCGCGACGGTGTGTCGGAGTGCGACGGGTCGGAGTGACGCGAGTGCTCCTGCCCGTCGACTGTGGCGACCTGCACATCGTCATCCAGCACGACGTTCGGGACGGCGAGCGAACCGGTCTCGACAGCGGCCACCCTGGCGATCGAGGCTTCGTCCTCGGCGTCGGCGGCCTCCTGCAGCGCCGACTTCGCGCGCAGCGGCGGCGTCTTGAAGAACAACGTCAGCACGAACGCGAGCAGCACCACGAACATGGCGACCCAGTACACGGTCACGGCCGACTGGTTGAACGCGACCAGGATCGGCTTCGCGAGCGCGGCGTTGGCGCCCTGCAGGAACGACGTGTCGTTCAGTGCACTGCTGTCGGATGTCGGCGACGTGCTCGACTTGAAGGCCGTGAGCAGCTTGGGCTCGATGGTCTTGATGTACGCCGTGCGCGCCTCCTGGGTCGAGAAGTCGAGCGTGACGGTTCCGTCGCTGCTCACCTTCGCGTACGGAGCGGACTTCTCCAAGCCTGCGGCGACCTGAGCCTGAGCGGCGCTCACCGCCTGGGCCTCGGCGGCTGCCTGCGCCTCCGGCGGGATGGCGCCTGCCGCGACCTGAGCGGCGACGGCCGCCTTCGCAGCGGTGGTCGCCTTGGCCACGTTCGCGTCGTACGCCGCCTGCAGGCCCTTCGTCGTCGGTTCCTCGACCTTGGTGAGGAGCGGATCGTAGATCTTCTCCATGATCTGCTTGTTCTCAGGCGCGTTCGCCACCTCAGGGGTGAGCGCCGCGTTGAGTGCAGGCGTGAGTGTGGCCCGGTCGGCGAACGACGTCTGGATGTTCGACGGCATGACCGTGAACAGCAGCGACAGCAGCACGGCGGTGCCCAGCGTTCCACCGATCTGACGGAAGAACGTCGACGAGCTGGTCGCCACACCCATGTCGCGAGCACCGACCGAGTTCTGGCTGGCGATCGTGAGGGTCTGCATCAGCTGGCCGAGGCCGAGACCGATGAGGAGCATCGCGCCCGCGATGAACCAGTAGGAGCCGTCGTACTTCAAGAAGGTCAGCCAGAAGAATCCGCCGGAGAGCAGCAGCGTTCCGATGATCGGGAACTGCCGGTAGCGGCCGGTACGGGAGATGATCTGACCACTCACGAT
>JBQCJQ010000240.1:0-3346 GCA_051952615.1 Humibacter sp. | reverse complement strand
ACGGCATCGGTTCGACGTCGGCAGGGGAGTCGCGGCAGAGCGTTCTCGTCGTCGACGCGCTGACCGACGGCGATCTCGACCTTGTTGTCGGCTCGGCGCCTCATGACGACATCGTGTGGGCGGGGTCTGCTGGTCTGTATGCGGCGCTCGCGCGTCAGGCCCGTCGACGCAAGCGCGTTCTCGTCGTGTGCGGGAGCGCATCGCCGATGGCGGCCCGGCAGGTGTCCGAGGTGCGGGCCTCCGGCGCAGAGACCTTCGTCATCGATCACGATCTGGATGCCCGTGAGCTGGGTCACGTGGAGGAGGCGCTGGGCCGCGGCGGTGTCGTCGTGCTTGCAGCCCCCGAACGCGAGGCGCACTCGGTGCTGGAGGGTTCCCACGCTGGACGTCTCGCCGAGACGGCGGCAGGGATCGTTGGCGTCGACGGCTACGTGTTCGTCGGCGGTCACACCGCGGAGCGGTGCTTCGCCGCGCTGGGTGTCGGCTTCGCCGAGATCGCCGGGGTCGCCGATCCCGGTACTGCTCTCGGTCGGTTCTCCGACCCGGACGGGCGGCCCTTCGTCTCGAAGGCCGGATCGTTCGGCGATGAGGCGAGCCTGGTGCGCGCCATTCGTGCTGTCCGTTCTCTGATGACTAGGGGTCCTGAATGAAACTTCCTCGTATTGCTGTGACGATGGGTGACCCGGCCGGCGTCGGTCCCGAGATCATCGTTCGGGCGTTGAGCCAGGACGGCGCGGATGCCGTCAGCATCCCCTATGTGATCGGCGACGTCGCGTGGCTTCGACGCACCGCCGATCTCATCGGTGTGCCTGCGCGGTTCGTTACCGTCGCCGGAACCGAAACAGACGAGACGACGGACCCGGGCGCCATCCGAGTGATCGATCTCGGCCCGGTGGGCAACGACATCAGATTCGGCGAGATGTCCGCGGCCGCCGGGGAGGCTGCGTACCAGTACGTCAGCCACGCCGTCAGTCTGGCGAAAGCGGGCGCCGTCGAGGCGATCTGCACGGCGCCTCTCAACAAGCAGGCGCTGCACGCTGCCGGGCACATCTATCCCGGACACACGGAGTTGTTGGCCGAGCTGACGGACACGCCTGAGGTGTCCATGATGCTGGCGACGCCCACCCTGCGCGTCATCCATGTGACCACCCACCTCGGGCTGATCGATGCCATCGCGGCGATCGAGCCAGGTCTCGTGCACCGCACGATTCAGAGAGGGAACGAGGCTCTCGTCGCCGCAGGCATCGAGCGGCCGAGGATCGCGGTGTGCGCCATCAATCCGCACGCCGGTGAGAACGGTCTTTTCGGAGCGGGTGAAGAGGAACTGAAGATCGCCCCGGGAATCGCCCTCGCCGTGGAGGAAGGCATCGACGCTGTGGGACCGGTTCCCGCGGATACCGCCTTCTTCCGAGCCGTCAGAGGGGACTTCGACCTCGTGGTCGCCATGTACCACGACCAGGGTCACTGCCCTGTCAAGGTGCTCGGCATCGACGCGGGTGTCAACATCACGGTCGGCCTGCCGGTCGTGCGAACGTCCGTCGACCACGGCACGGCCTTCGACATCGCGGGCAAGGGCATCGCCGACGCCGCCGGAATGGAAGAGGCGCTGCGGCAGGCCGCTCAGCTCGCGCACGTCAGACGCTGACGCGACGGCACGTCAAGGAGTGCTGAGGTACGCCGCGAGATTGTCGAGAGAAGACGTCATTCCCACGGCATGATCCTCCGGGGAGATGCCGGCGGGAACGTTGTCCGCCCGGATCTCCACGCGTGTTCCGCGGCCCTCCGGGACGAGCTCCCACGTCATGGTCATCGTGCCGGCGTTGGCGGGGTCGTCCGAAACGAAGTCCACCGCCTGCACCACCCGCACGCCCGGGACGAGCTCGACGAAGCGTGCTTCGACCACATCCGAGTCTTCGGTGGCCTTTCCGTGCGCGGTCGCCGCGTCCAGGTAGGTCAGGACGAGTCGGTATCCTCCTCCCGGGCTGGCGTCGAACCGATCGAATCGTCCGCTCATGCCGTCGGGTGGCAGCCACGCCAGCAGCGCATCCGGATCGACGAGAGCCGCGTAGATGTCGGTCGGCGATGCATCCATCGCTCGCGAGACTGTGTCGGTTCGGCTCATGTCGCCTCCTTGACGTGAAGGCTCACGCCTTCAATCACGTGACCTACTCGTCACGTGACGAATCTACTCACGCGGCGTCGGTCAGATCGCGAGGCCTGCGCCACCCGACACGACGATCTCCTGGCCCGTGATGTAGCGGGCGTCATCCGATGCGAGGAAGGCGACCGTGCCTGCGATGTCCTCGGGCGTGGCGAGGCGCCCGAAGGGATTGTTCTCGGCCATGTCGGTCATCGTGCCGACGACGTCTTCGGTGGATGTCCGGATCGACGCCCTCGTCATGGGCGTGTCGGTCATCCCTGGGCTGACCGCGTTGATGCGGATTCCGCGCGGCGCGAGCTCGAGAGCGAGCGTGGGAATCATGGACAGCATCGCTCCGTGGGATCCCGCCGCGACGCTGCTGCCCGTAAGGGCTCGGGTGGCCCCGATGCCCACGGTCACGATGACCGAGGCGCCGTCGGAGAGCAGTGGCAGCGCCTTGGCCAGTGTGAAGAACACGCCTTTCGTGTTGACGGAGAACACCTCGTCGTATCCCGACTCGTTCGCGGTCTCCAGTGTCATCGGACGGTTGACCCCCGCGTTCAGGAACAGCGTGGTCAGAGCCCCGAAGCGTTCGCCGACAACCCCGACGAGTTCGTCGATGCCCGACAGCGACCCAGCATCGGATCGCAGCACGAGCACGTCTCCGGGCAGCTCCGCTCGTGCTCGTTCGACGCTTTCGGGCCGTTGCCCGGTGACTGCGACACGGTAGCCGCGGTCGTGAAGGGTGCGGGCGGCGGCCATGCCGATGCCGCTGGTGCCGCCCGTGATCAGGGCCGTGGGTGTTGACATGTGGATGCTCCATCGTTGTTGCGGGCTGGATCGGACGGTGTCGACCAGAAACGTTCTGGACTATACAGTCCATGTTTGCAAGAGTGTCGGTATGACCATGACGCGCACGGGCAAGAGCGCGACCCAGGAGCAGCGATCAGCCGCCGACTACCTTGGCTCGCTGGAAGACCGGCTGGCGCCGTGGGTGCGGTCGGTCGGGCCCATCGACGCCTACGACGCGCACCTGCCCGTTACGGTGACGGATCCGCTCGAATGGTTCGCGTACGCCGTCGCGTCACGACAGCTCAGCCGCGCCGCCAGTCTGGCGATCTATCAGCGCCTGGTCGAGCGGCTCGGCGGCGCCGTCACCCCTGAGCGCGTGCTGCAGGCCGGCGAACACGCCCTGCGGGAGGTCGG
>JBQCJQ010000239.1:0-12362 GCA_051952615.1 Humibacter sp. | reverse complement strand
ACATGTTCGTGCTCGGCGCCGGCGTCGGAATGGTGATGCAGAACCTCGTGCTCGTCGTGCAGAACGTCGTCGCTCCCGCCGAGATGGGTGCTGCGAGCGCCTCGGTCACGTTCTTCCGCAGCCTCGGCGGCACGGCCGGCGTCTCGGTGCTCGGCTCCATCCTCGGCACCCAGGTGGCGACCCACCTGGCGAACAGCGGGCCCGCCCTCGTCGCCGCCCTCACGAAGCTGGGCGCCGCGGGCATCCCGATCGCCAAGGAGCTGAAGTCCGGCACCATTCCCGACGTCGCGACGCTTCCGCCCACCGTGCGGGTCATCGTCGAGTCGGCGTACGGCCAGTCGGTCGCGCACATCTTCTTGGTCGCAGCTCCCCTGGCCATCCTCACGATCGTCGCGGTGTGCCTGCTGCCCAACAAGCGGCTCGGCGACAAGACGACCATCGAGCGTCAGCACGATGAGGATGCCGCCGCCGCGGGTTCGACGGGCGTGCTGGCATCCGTGGCCGCTGAGCTGATGGACGACGCAGACGCGATGATCGGCGCCGAACCGATCGAGTCGGCCGAAGCCCAGTCGGACACCGACAGGATGACCGCCGTCGGCGCCCCGCAGGCCGGACGCGCAACCGGCCCCGGCGGCGCGGCCAAGGGCACCGGCACCTCAGAGACCGACGATCCCGCCTCGCTATGATGCGCACCATGACCGAGAGCGATCGCACCGCGGGTACCCGCGACGAACCGGCCCCTTCGGGCGCGGCTCGCACGGCCCTCGACGGCGCGATCGCCTCGGTCGAGGAAGAGTTCGGGGCGATGTTCGTCAAGCTCCGCACGCGCATGCGGTCGCAGGCGCTCGAGCTGCACCCGCAGATGCAGCCGTTCGGCTATCTCATGCTCGGCGTCCTTGCTCGCAAGGGGCCGCTCCACGCCGGGGCGCTCGCCGAGGAGCTCTACGCGGACAAGAGCCTCGTGAGCCGTCAGGCGTCGGCGCTCGAACAGCTCGGAATGCTGCGACGCGAGCAGGATCCGGCCGATCGTCGCGCAACGTACTTCGCGATCACCGACGAGGCCCGTCGCCGGTGGGATGACCTCAATGCGCTCACCCGCCAGGAGCTGCGCGACGGCCTCGCCGACTGGGGCGTCGACGACCTGCGCCTCTTCGCCCGCCTGCTGCACCGCCTGAACGAGTTCTAGGCGCTCCGCGTCGCCTCATCCTCCTGTCGCTGGTTGAGTAGCGCGGCGTCGTCAGCCCTGCGGGTAGCGCACGAGGTGGTTGCTGTAACCGCCGTCGGCGACGACGGACGCACCGGTGACGTACCGCGCGGCACGGCTCGCGAGGAACACGGCGATGGACGCGATCTCGTCGACCTGACCGACCCTGCCGAGCGGGATCCACTCGCGGAACGACCGCTCGCCGACCTCGGCGATCAGATCGCGGTTCATGTCCGTGAGCACCGCTCCTGGTGCCAGGGTGTTCACCCTGATCCCCTCCGGCCCCAGCTCGACCGACGCCGTGCGGGTGAGCGAGGCGAGCGCCGCCTTGGCCGCCGCGTAACCACCGTTGCCGGCGACCGGCACCGACTCGTGGATCGACGTGACGTTGAGGATGGACGGGTTGGCGCTCTCCCGCAGCCAGGGAAGCGACAGGCGCATGAGCTCCGCCGGCGCGGTGAAGTTCACCGTCATGAGCCGGTTCAGCTCATCGGGCCGGAGCTCCTCGAGTCGCGCGTGCACCTCGTAGCCCGCGTTGTTGACAAGCACGTCGAGACCGCGGGTCTCCGTCGCTGCGCGGATCACCGCGTCGCACGCGCCGGGCTCGGCGAGGTCGCCGACGACGGGGATGCCCCTGATCTCCTCGGCGATCCGCCGGGCGCGCTCGGCGTTCCGCCCGTGCACGACACAGGTGGCGCCTGCAGCGGAGAACGCCCTGGCGATGGCCTCGCCGATGCCGCCGGTTGCACCGGTGACCAGCGCCCGCATGCCTACCAGCGAGAAGTCATCCGACACGTGTATCCTCATTCATCTGTTCCGGCTCGCTCCGCACGGCTCACGTCGCCAGCGGCTCGACGCTGATCCGAACGCGCGTGCGACGCGCTTCGCCCGGCTCCAGCCAGGGCGCGACCCCGGCCTCGCGATCGGCCGCGCTGCCGCTCACAGTACAGTTCGCGGGCTCGATCGCGGTCACATACGTGCCCGGCGTGCGACGCTGCCACACGAACAGGTTCGACTGGGCGGCCGCATCCCACGACACGCTCATGCGCAGGCCCAGCCGTGACGAATCGATCGCGCACACCGCCCAGCCGGTCTCGTCCGGCTCGACGGCGAGCGCATGAACCTCGTCGGGAGCCTGGAGAGGTCGCCCCATCGGCCAGACGCCGGCGGCAGGACCGAAGCGAACGGATGCACCAGACGTGGTCATCGGCACCGAACGCTCGTCGAGGAACGGCGCCCCGACGTTCACGTGATACAGCAACGGCGCCTGAACCCGCGCGACGGTCTCGTTGACCGTCGTGTCGTCGACCTCGACAGCGCCGGACCAGAGGGGAAAGGTCATCCGTCTGCGCAGCACGAGGCCGCGTCCGAGCTCGACGGGCTCGCGGATGACCCCCTCGACGACGACCCGCCCGCCGCCGTCATCATCGAGCTCTCGCCGCACGACGACCTCGTCGGCCGGCTGGTCGGAGTACCTGCCGTGCCGTCCGTGCCCCTCGCTCGGAACGCCCACGTTGCGGAGCCCGCAGGTGGTGACCAGGCCACCGGCCCATCCGTCGTGCCAGCCCTCCCCCGCGTCGCCGTGGCCGGGCCGGCGCTCGCCCACGCCGGATGCCCAGGCGACCGGGAGTCCCGCGAACCACGCTGCCCCCAGGTCGAGACCGCGGTCGACGAGCACGCGGGCGTGCAGTCCGCCCGCCGGAGCCACCGTCACCACACGGGTGCCACGCGCCGGTCCGTCCTCGACGGACTGCACCGAGAAGTGCGCGAGCTGCGCGTCGCTCGCGCACTCCGCCCTCACGTCGAGGTTGCTCACGTCGAGGTTTCGCACGTCGAGTGGAACGCTCACAGCACCCCGAACGTGCGGAATGCCACCGTCGCGGGCATCCCATCGGCGACGGCCTGCCGGAACTCGAGCTCGCTCGCACGCTTCGCCAGCGCGGCCTCGACGACCTCGCCCGCCATGCCGGACGGTACGACGACGACGCCGTCGGAGTCCCCGACCATCAGGTCACCAGGTTCGATGCGCACGCCGTCGATGACGCAGGGCACCCCGTGCCGGTCGATCTCGTGGCGCCCCATGCTGTCGTAGGGGATCGTCCCGGCCGAGAACACCGGGAACCCGAGCCGACGCACCTGCCGGGTGTCTCTCACGAGCCCGTCGGTGATCGCACCGGCCGCGCCCCGCGCCTGGCAGGCGGTGGACAACAGCTCGCCCCAGACGGCGATGTCCCGAGCACGCTGTGTGGGCGTCACAAAGATCTCGTCGCGTCCGATCGCGTCGAGCGCCGCGACGAGGCCCTCGAAGGGCGTCTCCGGGACGTCATAGACGCGGCGCAGAGTCACCGGGAAGGCGTATCCGGCCAGCACGGTGTCGGTCTCCAGCGGCGCGATGCCCGCTGCCAGGCACTGATGGCGCAGGCCTCGTGAGTCGAGCGTGTCGGAGAGCACGGCAGAGCCGAGCTCCCCGCGAACCAGGTCGAGGTCGATGCTCACCATGCCGGCATCACCGGAACCCAGTCGGGGCGGAACCGGTCGGCTCCGAAACCCGAGTCACCGTCGACGTAGAGGTTGGCGTACCGGCCGCTGGCGTGCAGCTCGCGGTAGCGGGCCACCTTCTCGTCATCCAGCTCGACACCCCACCCGGGACCTGCGGGCGGCGCGAGTCGACCGTCTCCCGCGGGAAGCAGGCGCGGACCCGCGATGACGTCGTCGACGAGGTGGTGATGGTGGGCATCCACCGCGAGCGTCAGCTGGGGAACCGTCACGCCGGTGTGCGCCATCACCGCCATGCCGATGCCGAGCTCGATGCCGGAGTGCATGCCGAGCCCGAGGCCGTGCATCTGGCACATCGCGCCCAGCGACTTGGTCTCGAGCGGGCCGCCCCAGTACCAGGGGTCGGAGAGAACGATGTCGACGCTGCCCTGCGCGAGCGCGCCTGGCAGATCCTCGAAGTCGACGACGCACATGTTGGTGGAGAGCGGGATGGCCGTCTTGGAGCGCACCGCGGCCATGCCGGGCTGGCCCGCGACGGGGTCCTCGAAGTACTCCAGGCCGATCTCCTCCAGCGCGGGCAGAAGCGCGACCGCCGTCGCCGGCGTCCACGCCGCGTTCGGATCGATGCGCAGTCGCACGTCGGGAAGCGCTTCACGGATGGCCCGCAATGCGGCCACCTCCGCAGCGGGCTCCAGCACACCGGCCTTCAGCTTGACCGTGCCGAAGCCGTAGCGCTCGACCAGGTCCTTGGCGTGCGCGGCCATCTCGTCGGGGGTCGTCACTGCCGGATGCGTGTCCGACGCGTAACGGAAGAAGCAGTACGCCGCGAGGTCGATGTGGTCGCGAAGCCGTCCGCCGAGCACCTCGTGGGCGGGTACCCCGAGGGCCTTGCCGACGATGTCGATGCAGGCCATCTCGATCGCTGCTGCGACCAGCGGGTTCTTGCTCCAGTAGAAGCGCTCGGTGATCCGCATGCGGATCGCGCCGGTCTCGAGTGCGCTCAGCCCGACGGCGACCGCCGCCATGCGCTCCACCTCCTGGGCTCCAGCGGCGGTCTCGGCGAGACCGGTCAGGCCGTCGGCCGTGCGCACCAGCACGATCGTGCGGGTGAAGGCCTCGTGCACGCCGTACGAGTGCCTGATGGGCGCCTCGATCGGCACGGTGACCTCGAAGGCCTCGATCGAGGCGATGATGAGGGATTTCACTGCAGTCCTTTCATGACGACGGGGTCCGCGTCGAATCGGAGGTCCTGGATGCGCCATGGCGCGAGGGTGACGGCGAGCACGCCATCCTGCGGCTCGAGTGTTCCTCGCGCCTCTCCGGAGAGATCGGCGAGCACCGCCCGGCCGGTGACGACCGCGCCGGAGAGACGTACGTCCGCGGGCGTCGCCGACTGGTTGACCAGACGAACGACCACCTGGTCGCCGTCGAGGTACATTGCCGAGAGCCGCACGGGGTCGCCCTCGTTCGTGAGGGCGTCGACTCGTTCGGCACTCGCCCCTGCGGCGGGGATGATGCGCGGGGCACGCCACGCACGGTCGGCCAGCTCGGCGATCGTCCCCGACGCGGGGTCCTCGGCCGCCGTCGGCTCCAGACGGAACGACCAGGTGGTGCGCCCCGCGTTCTCCCACATCATGCGGGGGTCGCCGCACGACGGAGCGGTGCGCAGCAGAACGGCTTCCAGGTCGTCACCCGCGTGCCGGAACGCCGGGTGCGAGGTCAGCACGGCGAGCCCGGCATCCTCACCTGCGACATGCACCCAGTGCTGCACCTCGCGGTAGCTGCGCAGGTCGTCCATGGAGATCTCGTCGGGCATCAGCGTCGTGACGCGCGAGTCGAAGTCATCCCAGGTCGAGAAGTGGAAGGGCGTGCCGAAGGAGACGCCCGACCGGTCGCATGCCGTAAGCGGCATACGCACCTGCCATCGCTCGAAGCCGGGCCAGTCGACCTCCGTCGTGAGGTCAATCCGCGCGTCGCGCACCCACACCTGCACCGTCGTCGTGAAGACGACGTCGAGCAGCTCCCAGGTGAGCACGACGCGGGCGACGAGAGGCCCGTCGTCCACCAGCTCGACCGAGAGCAGGCGTGCGTCGACCCGCTGGGCCTCGTCCGTGGCGAGCGTCACGTCGTTGCCGAGCTCTCGCACGGCATAGGCGGAGCCGAGCGGGATGCGCCAGTTCGTCGCCCGCAGCCGGTCCTCGACTGTGAGGGTGCCTGTCGAGCGATCGACGGTCGCGTCGACGGCAGCGGTCGTAATGCGGATGCCCTCCTCGGACTGCGACGCCGTGATCTCGTCGCCGTTGGTGCCCAGCTCGACCGGACCGCTACCTACGCCCTCGTCCGGCACGAGGCTGATCGCCACCCGGCGTGCGCCATCCGTTCCCGTGAACGCCTGAACGGCCTGCTCTGGCTGACTCTGAAGCCAGTCGGACAGCTCGTCCGCTAGCTCGGGGTCGAGCACGAGCCGGTCGTCGGCCGACCCGAGACGGGTGCGCAGCAGGGCGGGAGCCGCGGCCTCGTTCCGCCCGAGAGCGTGGTCGAGCACGTCGAGCACGTACCCCTTCGCCCTGTCGTGGCGCACCTTCTTCTGGAAGACGGAGAGCACGCCGTCCTGACCGCCTCCGTTGTGGTCCTGGGTGAAGACCTGCATGCGCCAGAGCCATTCCCACTCGCGCCCGGCAGGCGCGGGGTCGTTGTCGGCGAAGAAGGCGTCCTCTCCGTACAGACCGCGCCAGTTGCGCGCGGACTCCGGGAGCGGCGAGCGCCCGGCGAGGGTGCCGACCACGCTGGCCGTCTCGCCGTCGAGCAGCAGTGCCTCGAGTGCACGCACTCGGTGGAAGAAGCGCATCTCCTCGTCGGGGGCGACACCCCAGACGCTCGGGATGGACCCGCTCACCTCGGCCAGCGGTGTCGACTCGTCGGCGAGGTACGGCTCCAGCTCCTGTGCGGGAATCGAGAACGCGATCTCGAGCTCCGGGTACCGCTCGCGGTATCGGCCGATGTACTCGCGCAGGTCGCGTCCGTACCTCGACGTGAAGTCGGCGGCGGTCGTGAGGTCACCCGCCGAGCCCGACATCGCGATGGTTCCGTGAGGGTACCGACCTTCGAGGTCGTCGTACGACAGGGTGCGCGGACCGACGAAGTTCCCGTTCCCGCCGGCGTCGACTCCCTGTTCATCCAGCGGCACGAACACGTAGTGCACCGGCCAGGTGATCATGGTCAGCGCGGTGCCCTCCGGCGAACGATGACGCCAGATGCGGCCCTCCTGGAAGATCTTGCGGCTCGTCGCGTAGTAGCGGATGCCCGCCTGCGCGTAGATCTGAGAGGTCTGGGCGTTCAGTCCCGGCAGGTCGGGATGCGCGGCGAGGTGCGGCTCGTTGCCGAACCACTCCCGCACCACGGCGCGTCCGATCTGGATGTTCCTGATGAGGGACTCGCCGAGCACGAGGTTCTCCCACCTGTCGATGTAGGCGGACCCGACCTCGAGGCGGCCCTCTCGCACGAGCTTGCGGGCGACCTCGACGTACTCGGGGTTCTCGCGCATGAAGTGCTCGGCGAAGATCGCCGTGTCGATGACGAAAGTCTCGTCGCCCGACTCGACGGCGCGATCGAGGTACGACCGCATGATCTCTTCGCCCCTGCGCAGGCAGTTTCGGTAGTCACCCAACCAGAACAGGTCGAGATGGGATGACGGCATGATGGCGACTCGGCGGGACTCCGGCACGAGTTGTTCCTTTCGTGGTTCGGCGCGATGGCTCGTCGGCGTGCGGGTCTCAGCCCTTGACCGCGCCGACGAGACCGTTCTGGAAGTACTTCTGCAGGAAGAAGAACAGGATGAGCGGCGGCAGTGCTGCGAGCGTTGCGGCGGCCACCAGCACGCCCTGGTTGGTGGTGTGCTCCCCGATGAGGCCGGAGAGCGCGACCGGCACCGTAGTGGTCGTGCCGTTGAGCAGCACGAGGGCGAACAGCAGTTCGCTCCAGCATCCGATCACGCACCAGATCGCGACGGCGGCGATGCCCGGCGCTGCGATCGGCATGACCACCCGGATCAGGGTGCGGATCGAACCCGATCCGTCCACCACTGCTGCTTCGAGGATCTCGCGAGGAATGGACCGGAAGTGCCCGGTGATGATCCAGACCGCCACCGGCAGCTGGAACGCCACGTACACGAGCATCACTCCGGGAAGCTGATTCACCAGCCCGAGCTGGGTCCACAGGATGAATATCGGGACCAGCACGGCGGCCTGGGGCAGCAACTGCGTCACGAGACTCAGCGAGAGCAACGAGCGACCCGCCCTGAACCTGAGCTGGACGACCGCGTACGCGGCGGCCGAGCCCATCACGATCACGACCACCGTCGTCACCGCGGCGATGAGCGCGGACTGGATGCTCGCGGACACCAGCGGAGCCTGCTGCAGTGCCGTCGCGTAGTTCTGCAGGGTGAAGGAGTGCGGCCACAGGGTGGCCGGAATCGCACTCAGCTCCTCAGGCGCTTTGATCGACGAGGTGATCATCCAATAGATCGGAAGCAGCGAGCCCACCAGGATGACCGCGAGCACGATCGCAGCAACCCACGGAAAGCGGCGTAGACGCGTCGCTGCGATGCTCATGACTGCGTCTCCTTCCTGGTGACGCGCAGATAGATGACGATGGCGATTCCTGTCACGAGAATCGACAGCAGCGAGTAGGCGGCGCCGAGATCGAAGCGGTTGAACTTGAGGGCCGTCTCCCAGATCGCGAACGGCAGCGTCGTGGTCGCATTGCCCGGGCCACCGTTCGTGAGCAGGTAGGCCAGGTCGAAGTAGTTGAAGGTCCAGATGAAGGCGAGCAACGTCGTCGTCGCGAGGATCGGCCTCAGCCCGGGCAGCAGCACGCTCCACACGATGCGCGGATAGGACGCGCCATCCACCTTCGCCGCCTCGACCAACTCGCTCGGGATCGACTTCAGGCCGGCCGAGAGCATGAGCATCCAGTACGGCGCCGATTTCCACGTGTTGACGAGGATGAGGCACAGCATGGCCAGGCCGGGAGACGCCAGCCACGACACCGGTGGGACGCCGAAGACGGCCAGACCGCTGTTCGCGAGCCCCGAGATAGGGTTCAGGATCGAGAGCCACACCGCAGCGACGGCGACGCCCGGCATGACCCAGGGGGTGAGCAGAAGCGGTCGCATGATCCGCGACCCGCGCGGAAAGAACTCGAGAGCGAGCGCCGCCGCGAATCCGATCACGAACTGCAGGATCAGCGATCCGAACGTGAAGTAGAACGTGCGCGCGAGCGTCCCCGCCAGTTCACCGTTCTCGAACACGGTGATGTAGTTCTTGAAGCCGACCCAGGCCCCGTCGTTCTCGCTGAGGCGGTCGACGTGCAGGCTGATCCACAGGTTGTACCCGAGCGGATAGATCAGCACGAGGGCCAGGGCGATGAACGCGGGAACCGCGAACGGCCAGGCCCTGGGCCGGGGCATACCCCGACTCCCCCGGGAGGGGTCGCTCGATGTACCCCTCCCGGAGCGCGTCTCTTCAGACGCCGTGAGTTCTGTCATGGTCGCGTCATTCGCCCAGGATCTGCGAGTTGACCTGATCGTCGAATGACTTCAGCGCCGACTTCGCCGACTGGCTCGGGTCGGTGATGGACGGCAGCACCGTCGACTCGAACGTCGCGGAAACCTGAGCGATCTGTGCGACGGGCGTCATCGGCAGGCCCGAGTGCGGCAGCACCTCGTTGAACGCGTCGAAGAACGGCGAGTTCCACGGCGCTCCGGTCAGTCCGTCCTTGATCGGCGGGAACGCCTCGAGCGCATTCAGCTTCTTGAGGTTCGACGGCTCGGCGAGGAACGCTACGAGCTTGCCCGCCGCCTCCTTGTTCTTCGAGTTCTTGAAGATGCCGATCTGCCATCCGCCGGCCACGCTGGCGGTCGGCTGTCCCGCGTGCTGCACCGGCAGCGCAGTGGTCGCGTAATCGACGCCGTACTGGGCCTTCGGATTGTCCGTCAGCAGTGCGGTCTGCTGCCACGGTCCGCCGAGCATGAACGCGAGCTTGTTCTGCGAGAACAGCTGGGCCAGCGTGTCGCCGGTCATCTTGTTCTCACCAGGAGGCGTCACGCCCGCCTTGACGAGCGACTGCAGCAGTTCTGCGGCTGCGACGGTGCCGTTCGACGACGCGGAAACGGCCTTCGTGCCGTCTTTGTTCAGGATCTTGCCCTCGGCGACCTTCATCCACGGGCCCAGCGACTCGTAGGTCAGCGAGTAGTCGTTGTCACTGGAGAACGCGAACCCGTAGACACCGGTTCCGTTGAACTTCTTGGCGTCGGTGACGAGGTCGTCCCAGGTCTTGGGCGGAGAGGAGATGCCGGCCTTCTTGAGGAGCGTCGGGTTGTACCAGAACGCGCGTGCATCCGTCGTGAGTGGCAGCGTGAGCTGCTGTCCCTTCACCTTGCCGATGTCGACGAGGCCGGGGATGTAGTTCGACATCTTGATCTTGTCGGTGCGAATCGCATCGTCGAGCGGCGAGAGGAAGCCGGCGGCCGCCCACGTGCGCACATCCGTGTGGTTGACGCGACCGACATCCGGTCCTGCGCCGCTTCGCAGTTCGGTGGTCAGCTTCGTGTCGTAGTCCGCGAACGGGATGGCCTCGACCTTGACCTTGATGTCCGGGTTCTGTTTCTGGAACGAGTCGATGAGGGCTTGTTCGCCCTTTTCCAACGTGACCCCGGTGTTGCCGGTCACGTAGGTGATCGTGACCGGTCCACTGTCTGCCGAACTGCTGCTGCAGCCGGCGAGCGCGGTGCCTGCAAGGGCGATGATCGCCACCCCTACGGCGGCGCGACCCATGAGACGCATGGAAGCTCCTTTGCTTTGGTGGTACTGGGAAAGTGTGATGCGGACGTTCACATATAGAAACGATGTTCCTATGCGTATACGCTGGCAGGACTGACGAAGATTGTCAATGTTCATACCCTGGAAACATGTTCCCCTATGTGAACGGAGCGTAAGATAGACGCATGGCTACGGATGCGGATACGGCGAGTGACGCCGACGAGCGAGCACGGGATGCCCCGGCCGATGGACGAGCACAAGGTGTGAAGTCCGCCGACCGTACGCTCGACGTGTTGGAGCTGCTCTCCTCCACTGACACCCTGCTCACGCTCTCGGACATGTCCCGGCGCCTGAACGCGCCGAAGAGCAGCCTGCACAAGCTGCTCGCCACCATGACGAGACGCGGATGGGTCGAGGTGCAGGATTCCGGTCATCCGCTCTACCGGATCGGCCTTCGGGCCCTGCTCGCCGGAACTCGATACGTCGACGTCGACCAGGTGGTTCGCTTCGTGAACCCGATTCTCACGACGCTCACGGATGAGCTGCAGGAGGCATCACACCTCGGACGGCTCGACGGGGCAGACGTGGTCTACCTCGCGAAGCGCGAGTCGCCGCAGCCCCTGCGCATGTACAGCGCGGTCGGCCGGCGCATCCCGGCGCACGCCAGCGCGATGGGCAAGGCGCTGCTCGCGCAGCTCGACTGGTCCGTCGTCGACGAACTGCTCCCAAGGCAGCTGCAGCCCCTCACCGACGCGACCATCACCGACCGGCCCCGCCTGCGCAAGGAGCTCGACCTCGTGCGCAGTCGCGGGTACGCGACGGACGACGAGGAGAGCGCCGAGCTGATGCGTGCTGTGGCGATCGCGCTTCCCATTGCGGGCAACGCCATCTCGGTCTCGGCGCCGACGCTGCGCCTGCCGACCGAGCGCGTCCCCGATGTCGCCAAGCTGTTGCACACGCTCGGGGACTCCCTCCCCGTCACGAAGGGATGACCCATGCCGGCTGAGCTGCTGATCGGCGGATACACCGAACCACTTCCTCACGCGCAGGGGCGTGCCCCCGGCGTCATGGCGAGCCGCTTCGCCGCCGGCGAGATCTCACCCCCGATGCTCGCTGCGCCGATTCGGAATCCGTCCTGGCTCGCTGCGACGGCGGGCGGCGATGCGGTGTACGCCGTCGAGGAGAACGATGCCGGGGAGCAGGGCGGCATCGTCGCCATGCGTCGCGACCGCGAGACGGGAAGGCTCGACATTCTGCAGCGCGTCCCGTCGGGCGGAACCGCCCCCGCGCATCTCGCGATCGACCCGAGCGAGCGCATCCTCGCCGTCGCCAACTACGGCTCTGGCACGGTCGCCGTGCACGAGCTGCTTCCCGACCGCACCATCGGCGACCCGATCGAGGTCGTCGAGCACGAGGGCAGCGGGCAGGATGCCGAGCGTCAGGAAGCCCCGCATCCGCACCAGGTCGTCTTCGATCCCGTCGGCGGCACGCTCGCGGTTCCCGATCTCGGCATCGACTCCGTGATGTTCTACCGACTCGAGGCAGGGCGGGTGGTGGAACGCGACTCCCTGGCGCTTGCGCCGGGGACCGGCCCGAGGCACCTCGTGTTCCACCCTGACGGGCGACACCTCTTCGTGATCGGAGAGCTCAGCGGGGCGGTCGACGTCCTCGTCAGGGATCACCCCGCCGGTCGTTTCCGGCACGCACAGCGTGTCTCGATCCTGCGCGACGAGCACGACGTTCCCGCGGCGGCAGAGATCCTGCTGTCGACCGACGGCACGACCGTCTTCGCCGGCAATCGCGGCGACGATCCCGCGATCGCTGTGCTGGGCTTCGACGCGGAG
>JBQCJQ010000238.1:0-2200 GCA_051952615.1 Humibacter sp. | reverse complement strand
CCCTTGGTGCCGAACTCGACCGCGCCCGCCTCGAGGGCGAACAGCGTGTCGTCGCCACCGCGGCCCACGTTCGCGCCCGGGTGGAAGTGCGTGCCGCGCTGGCGGACGATGATCTCGCCCGCGTTCACGACCTGGCCGCCGAAGCGCTTCACGCCGAGGCGCTGCGCGTTCGAGTCGCGGCCGTTGCGAGTGGAGCTCGCTCCCTTTTTGTGTGCCATGAGTGTCTCTCCTCGCGCTTACTTGATGCCGGTGACCTTGACGCGCGTGAGCTCCTGACGGTGGCCCTGGCGCTTCTTGTAACCGGTCTTGTTCTTGAACTTCTGGATGACGATCTTCGGGCCACGGAGGTCGCCGAGCACCTCGGCGGTCACCTTCACCTTGGCGAGCGACTTCGCGTCGCTGGTGACCTTGTCACCGTCGACGAGGAGCACCGCGGGGAGCTCGACGGTGCCGTTCTCCGACTTCACGCGGTCCATCGTCACGATGGTGCCGACCTCGACCTTCTCCTGCCGACCGCCGGCGCGCACAACTGCGTAAACCACTACTCGTACCTATCTGAAGGAGGGACTGATGAAATCCCGTAACTGACGTTGATTGTCGCTGGTCACGCCCCCAAGTGGGAGAAGGGTTCGAGCCAGAAAACGAAAGGGCGAAAGCCGCGATAAGACGACGCACACCGACGGTCTAGCCTACCGGATGACCCGGAGAGGGTCAAATGCGCCGCGGCCGTAGACTCGCGGTCATGGCCGTCTTGATCGACACCCCGATGTGGCCGAACCACGGCACCCTGTGGTGCCATCTGGTCAGCGACGCCTCGCTCGCGGAGCTGCACGAGTTCGCCGCGCTGCACGATGTGCCGGAGCGGGCGTTCGATCTCGACCACTACGACGTGCCTGCCGCGCGCCACGACGATCTCATCGCGGCCGGGGCCGTGCCGGTCACCGGCCGCGAACTGGTCGAGCGGCTCCGGGCGAGCGGGCTTCGCATCACCGCGGCGCAGCGCAAGGGGCGCTGAGGCTCAGCCGGCGCGCGAGTCGTCCTGCGACGGGATGACTCCCCCTGTCAGTCCTGCCGTCGTGACCCGTCGGCGAGACCTGCCCTGCCCTGGCTGCTTGGGCTCGGGAAGGGAATCGAGCACCGAGCCGAGGAGCTCCTGCGCCTGAACCCGATCGACCTTGGGCTTCGACTCGGAGTGCGCCTCCAACGGGATGTCGAGGATGGACACCGCCACGTTCTCGACGTGCTGCTCCCCAGCCTCCCGGTCACCCGCGGTCGTGTCATCTGACACGTTCGCGGCGACGGGCGCAACGGCCTCCTGTGCCTGTTCGACCGGCACCGTGGTCTGGTCGGACGGCTCCTGCTCGGCCGCGCGACGCGACCCTCCGCGACCGCGGCTGCCCCGACGGGTGCGCGGAGCATCCGACTTGGGCGCCTGCTGCGACTGGTCGCTCGAGGAGGACTCGGGCTGAGCCGCGACGGGTGAAGCCTCGGCGGTCGGCACGTCTGCCTGAGCGTCCGTCGACTCGTGGTGCGTGTGCAACGTGCTCGCCGCGATCTGCGCGAGAGCGTTCTTCGCGTCGTCGGTGATGGCATGCGTGCCCGTGTGCGCGCCACCGTTGCCGTTCCCATTCCCGTTGCCGTTGGCCGGCTGTGCGGGAGCGTTTCCTCCCTTGGCGCCGCGGCGGCGCTCGGGCGGCTGCGGGGCGCGGTGCCTGGTCACCGGGTCGTGGTGCACGATGACACCGCGTCCTGCGCACACCTCGCACGGCTCGCTGAAGGTCTCCAGCAGGCCGAGGCCGAGCTTCTTGCGGGTCATCTGCACGAGGCCGAGCGAGGTCACCTCGGCGACCTGGTGCTTCGTGCGGTCGCGGCTGAGGCACTCGACGAGTCGACGCAACACGAGGTCGCGGTTGGACTCGAGCACCATGTCGATGAAGTCGACGACGATGATGCCGCCGATGTCGCGCAGGCGGAGCTGCCGCACGATCTCCTCGGCCGCCTCGAGGTTGTTCTTCGTGACGGTCTCTTCGAGGTTGCCGCCCGACCCGACGAACTTGCCGGTGTTGACGTCGATGACCGTCATGGCCTCTGTGCGGTCGATCACCAGCGAGCCGCCTGAGGGGAGCCAGACCTTGCGGTCGAGCGCCTTCTCGATCTGCTCCGTGATGCGGAACTCGTCGAAGGCGTCGCGCGCTCCGTC
>JBQCJQ010000237.1:0-6948 GCA_051952615.1 Humibacter sp. | reverse complement strand
GGCGTGCTCATCGTGCAGTCGGCCTGGGCTCAGCCGGCCGCCGACGCGGAGACGCCCGCCCGTCTCGCCGTGCTGCTCAGGGGCGCCGCCGAATGGCAGGGCCTCTCAGCCATCGAGGTGCGCCCGCGAGGCACCCTGTCAGACGCCCTGGCAGCCGAGCTCGCCGACGCTTGACGCGGGTTTCGCCAGACTCCTGACCTGGCCGTCGCCCGACTGACGTGGCTATCTCACGGACCGAGATCCGGTTTGAAGGTCAAGAAACGTGAACCGTGCGCGGTTCGTCTACATCTTTTGACTTCGAAACGTACGTGAGGCGCTGCGCCGCCGGGCGCACAACTGGCGTCGGCTAAAACTGCCCGCTCATCTTCTGCAGGCGCTCGATGCGCTGCTCGATCGGCGGGTGGGTGGAGAACAGGCGGCTCATGAGGGTGGGCTTGAGCGGGCTGGCGATCCAGAGGTGCGCCATCGAGGAGTTCTGCCTGCGCAGCGGTCGGCCGTATTCGTCGAGCTTCTGCAGGGCGCTGACGAGCTCGTCGGGGTCGCGGGTGGTCATGGCACTGGTGGCGTCGGCGAGGTATTCGCGCTGTCGTGAGACTGCGAGCTGCACGAGGGACGCCATGATCGGGGCGAGCACGAGGGCGACGATGCCGATGACCAGGAGGATGGGGTTTCCGCCTCCACCGCCTCCGCTGTTGTTGTTGCGGTTGTTGCCGCCGGCGAATCCGCCGAAGAGGCTCATGCGCAGCAGGATGTCGGCGATGAGGCCGATCGCGACGGTGAGTCCGAACACGATCATGGAGACGCGGATGTCGTAGTTGCGCACGTGCCCGAGCTCGTGCGCCATGACGCCTTCGAGCTCGCGGTCATCCATGATGTCGAGGAGCCCGGTGGTCGCCGCGACGATGGCGTGCTGAGGGTCGCGACCGGTTGCGAACGCGTTGGGTGCCGGGTCGTTGATGATGTACACCTTGGGCATCGGCATGCCGGTGGCGATCGAGAGGTTCTCGACGGTGTTCCAGAGCCGCGGGTTGTCGGACTTCTGTATCTCGACCGCTCCGGATGCCACTACCGCTTGCCCGGATGCCGCGAAGTACTGGATGAGCGCGTACGCGACGGCGACGACCATCACGATGATCAGGATCGCCCAGCTGTGAAAGAGGTAGCTCGCCAGCCATCCGATCAGTCCGATGATCACCAGGAAGACGATGATGATGAAGACGGTGTTCCGCTTGTTCGCGGCGATGGCCCTATACATAGACGGGTCCCCTGTGCTCCACGGGTGTGCTGCGTTCGGCTGTTCCGGTGTCGACCGAGATGGCGCTGACTAGAACTGAACGCGCGGCGGCTCGGCGATCGCGTTCGCGTCTGCGACCTCGAAGAAGTCGCGCGCCGAGAAGCCGAGTCGCTTGGCGAAGATGTTGTTCGGGAAGACCTTGATCTTCGTGTTGAACTCGCGAACGCCCCCGTTGTAGAAGCGGCGCGCGGCCTGGATCTTGTCTTCGGTGTCGACCAGGTCGGACTGCAGTCGCAGGAAGTTCTGGCTCGCCTGCAGCTGCGGGTACGCCTCCGCGACGGCGAAGATGCTCTTCAGGGCTGACTGAATGTGCCCTTCAGCCGCGGACGCCTCGGCCGGTCCCTGCGCAGAGAGGGTCTCGGCACGCGCTTTCGTGACGTCTTCGAAGACGGTCTTCTCGTGTGCGGCGTAGCCCTTGACCGTCTCGATGAGGTTCGGGATGAGGTCGGCACGCCGCTTGAGCTGCACCGTGATGTCGCTCCAGGCCTCGTCCACCCGCACGTTGAGCGTGACAAGGGAGTTGTACGTCGCCCAGAAGTAGATGCCGATGATCACCAGAATCACGACGATGATGATGACGGGGATCAGCCATTCCATGGCAGGCAACTCCTAGGGGAACCGTGTGGGTGTGTCGGAGGACGACACCCGGTCATCCTACCGGCCGGGTCTTGGCGAACCCGGCGTTCCCACGACACTCGAAGCTACGGATCAGCCAAGGCTCACCGTGGCGAACGCTGGACGACGGCGGCACGACGGATGCACAAGAGACGGCCTCAGGTCGTGGCGACTCGAACGGGTCCGAGCACCGTTCTGAGGTACCGGTTCTCGAAGACTCCTGCAGGGTCGAGCCTGTCGCGGGCGGCGACGAAGTCGTCGAAGCGCGGGTATGCCGGGCGAAGGTCATCGGCCGTTCTGGTGTGCATCTTTCCCCAGTGCGGGCGACCGTCGTGTGCCCGCATGATCGCCTCGACCGCGGCGAAGTACTCGGTGGGGTCCTCCCGGAAGTAGCGATGCACGGCGATGTATCCGGTGTCGCGGCCGTATGCGGTCGACATCCAGTTCTCGTCGGCGGCAGCGGAGCGCACCTCGACCGGGAACGAGATGCACCATCCCTTGTGACGGATGAGCGAGTCGACCTCGCGCAGCGCCGATGGCACCGCCTCCCGTGGCAGCGCATATTCCATCTCGCGGAACCGAACACCGCGGTTCGTCACGAAGACGCGTGGCGACAGGTCGGTGAACTCGCCGTTGCCCATCAGCCGGCCGGCGATTCGATTCACCGGGGGCACCATGGCCGGGATGGCGGTCCCGATCGCGCACACGCCCCGGTAGAGTCCGTTGGCGATCAGCTCGTCCCCGAGCCAGGCCTTGAAGCCTCCTCGGGGGTTCCGCGGCGCATCGAGCGGAAGCCTGGTGTTCGTCTTCGTCACCGCCACGTCGGTGTGGGGGAACCAGTAGAACTCGAAGTGGTTCTCACGCTGCGAGCGGTCGAGGTAGCCATCCAGAACCTCCTCGAGAGGCTCCGACGCCTCCACCGCGTGCAACAGGAACGCGGGAACGCACTGGATGGTGATGTCGACCAGCACGCCGAGCGCCCCGAGCCCGAGCCGCACCGCGGGAAGGAGGTCGGCGTTCTCGGTCTCGGTGACGCGCAGCACCGATCCGTCGCCGGTGACGAGCGTGACGCCGACGATCTGAGTTGCGAGTCCGCCGAAGCGGCCGCCGGTGCCGTGCGTGCCCGTCGAGGTCGCGCCAGCGATCGTCTGCCTGTCGATGTCGCCCATGTTCTGCAGGGCGAGCCCGTACGGCGCCAGCAGCTCGGGCAGTCGGTAGAGGTTGGTGCCCGCGCCGAGGGTCACGCGGCAGGATGCCTCGTCGACGGCGACGACGCCGCTCAGCTCGTAGAGGTCGAGCAGCACGCCGGGCGCGACGGCGATTCCCGAGAAGCTGTGGCCTGCGCCGACGGCCTTGACGTGCAGGCCGCGGTCGGCGGCCGATGCCACGGCACGCTGAACCGCTGCGGTGTCCTTGGGGCGCTCGACGTGGGCCGGGCGGATCTTCTGGCTTCGTCCCCAGTTGCGCCACGTCGCACCGGTCGCGGTCACAGGAACGCCTTTCCCTCGCCGCGATACGTCGGAACGGCTCCGACGACCTCGCCGCCCGCGATGAGCGTGAACTCGTTCACGTGCTCGCTCAGCTCGCCCGACTTGGTGTGCCGGAACCAGACCCGGTCGCCGACGCGCAGGCCGGCCGCGTTCGGTCCGCTCACGGGGGTCTGCACCTCGCCCGCCATCTCGCGCGGCGCCATGCTCAACCCGGTGGGCCACACGATGGCGGGCAGCCTGTCGGGCGCCGGCGGCCCGGATGCCACCCATCCCCCACCGAGGATGGTCGCACTCCCCCGCTCTGCTTTGCGCACGACGTCGAGGGCGAACGCCGCGGTGGGCGCCGGCGAGAACGAGCGGTAGTTGTCGAAGAGGTGACCGCCGAGCAGGCCGCTGCCCGCGCCGATCTCCGTCACGGCGGGATCGCCGGAAGTGAACTCGAGCGAGCCCGTTCCACCACCGTTGACGAACGCCAGATCCGCAATGCTTCGCACGGCGGCGACGGCGGCTGCTCTGCGCTCCAGGAGCTCCGCCTTCGAGTTGCGCTGCATCCAGCGAACGGTGGCGGCGTAGCCCGGGCGCCCGGCCGGCGCGTCGCCCTGGCCCGCGATCTGAGCCTCGTATGCCATCATGCCGACGAGCTCGAACCCCGGCCGCGCAATGGTGCGTGCCGCGAGTTCCGCCGCGTCGTGCGGGGTGTGCACCGGCGAGCGGAAGACGCCGATGCGGCCGGCGGGGCCGAGCCAGGAGGCATCCAGCTCGAGAGCGACACGGATGCTCTCACGCTCCCCCGGCGGCACGACGCTGTCGATGAGGTCGAGGTGGTCGACCGAATCGACCATGAGCGTCACGCGGGAGGCGAGCTCGGGCGAGGTCGCCAGCCTACTGATGGCGGAGCGGGCGGCCGTCGGGTATCCGACCACGATGTCGTCGATCGGCTCATGCTCGTCGTCCCCCTCTGCCAGCCACAGCGCCTCCGGCAGCGTGTACGCGAGCACGCCGCGGAACCCGGGAAGCGCGAGTGCCGCTTCGACCACGGCGCGCACCCGGACAGACTTGGAGGCGACCCGGATCGGCGTTCCGCCCGCGCGGTGCAGCATGTCGTGGGCGTTGGCGCGCAGGGCGTCCAGCTCGAGCACCGCGAGCGGCGCATCGAGGTGAGCGGTCGCCGCCGTCAGCGACGGCCAGTACAGCGCTGGGTTGCCCCAGCGTCGACGGGATGCTTGCGGCGGAAGCGTGAGGTCGATGGTGGAAGAGCGCATCTCGAGGCTTTCGTGCTGGTCTTGCTGGGCGATCACGGACATCAGCGCACCGACTTCACGCGGGCGACGGCCAGGGCGCCGGCGAAGGCGAACACCGCGCCCATGATGAACAGGCCGGCGAAACCGGCGACGAACACCAGAAGCGCTCCGAGCAACGGCGCGGCCGCCTGCGGCACGGCCGTCGCGATGTTCATGATGCCGAGATCCTTCCCGCGGGTCTCGGGGTCCGGGAGCACCTGGGTCGCGAGCGCCTGGTCGACAGCCAGGAAGCATCCGTAGCCGAGGCCCAGCAGGCCCGCCGCGATCATCGTCACACCGAACGTGGGCACGAACGCCAGGATGAGCGCCGCCAACGCCTGCAACGTCGAGGAGAGGAACACAAAGGCTTTGCGTCTGCCGAGAACGTCCGAGAGCTTGCCGAGCCCGAGCGCCGCAGCGATCACGAACACCATGTAGATGAGCGTGAGCACGACGAGGTCGTCCTGCGCCTGCTTGTCGTGCAGTCCGAACTCGAGGAAGTACAGCAGCAACGTGGTGCCGAACGCGTTGCCGAAGTTGACCAGGATGCGGCTGAGCAGCGTCCAGCCGAAGTCCGGGTAGCGCTTCGGGCTGATCCACAGCGAGTCGATCATGGCCGCCAGCGACCACGGAGCCCGTTGGCTGGGCAGCAGCACGGCGTCGGAGATGAAGAGGAACGGGATCACGAAGACGATGAGCAGCACGGCCATCGCGGCGTAGCCGAGGAACGTGCCGAGCGCGAGCATCGTGACGAGCAGGATGCCCGCGATGATGCCGATCGCCTGGGGAGCCGACAGCCAGCCGGAGACATAACCGCGCTGGTCGACGGGCACCTGGTCGCTGATCGTCGCCGTCAGGGCGGCCGTGAGCACGCAGAAGCCGATCAGCGCGAAGCACCAGAACACGCCGATGCCGACCATGGTGTTCTGCACGCCGAGCAGCAGCAGCGAGACGGCGAAGATCAACGCGCCCGCCGCGATCCAGGGACGCCTGCGGCCGAAGCGGCTCGTCGTGCGGTCGGAGAGGGCGCCCGTCACCGGGAAGGCGACGATCGCGCACAGCGCCGAGATGCCGGAGATGATGCCGAACGCGATCACGTTCTGCACCCAGTCATCCGTCTTCAGCTGGTTCTGGATCTGCGCAGGCAGGAGCAGCTGGATCGGCGTGAGCTGCGCCATCCAGACCCCGAACCAGGCGAGCGCGAAGGCGGCGATCCAGCGGCCGCCGACGCGACGAACTGGCTCGGCGAAGACGGCGACGGTCAGCGGAGCGCCGTCCGCCGTCGCGTTGTCCGCGGTCATGCCCGTGCTCCCATCTCACTCGTGCGATCGTCATGTGGCCGCACGTTCGCGGCTCCGTCGCCGTCGACCGGCTCGCTCAGTCGCGCGACGGCATCCGCCGCGAAGTCGATGAGCCGCTGAGCGGCCGCGTCGTCCCGGGTCGCCAGCCACGTGGACGTGAGACCGTCGGTGAGTCCCACCAGCAGGCGTCCGATCTCGTCGACCGGCCGCAGCCAGCGCGCCCCGACCAGGTCTGCCGCTGTCTCGAGCGAGGCGACGGCGAGCGCGAAGTAGCTCTCGTACTGCAGCCGCGCGAGGTGCTCGGCGCCCCGCGTGCGCTGCGAGTACTGCGCCAGCTCGTACATCGCGCGCTCGTGATCGGGGTCGGCGACGACGCCGGCGAAGTAGTGCTGCAGACCGACGCGCAGCGCTTCGCGCATGTCCTCGGGAACGGATGCCGGTGCCATCGCCGGCAGGATCGAGCGTTCCTCCTGCTCGACGACGTGCTTCACCACCTCCCGCATCAGCTCGTCGCGGGATTCGAAGGCGTAGTGGAAGGATGCCTGCGGCATGCCGGCATCCGCGGAGATGGCCCGGGTCGTGGCGGCGGAGACTCCCTCGCGGGCGATCACACGCAGGGCGGCGGAGACGAGGGCGGCTCGTCGCTCGGAGACCGACATGCGCGTCATGCGCGTGGCCGTTCGGGTCGTGGTGTGAGGTTGTGCACGAGCTGCTCCTGCTCCTCGTCGAACAGAGAGAACGGGACCGATTGAATGCCGGTCGACCGAACTGGGTCAATTGACCAAGTATGCACGATCGCCGGCGCAGCCGCACCCCCGAGCGCTTCAGGTGTGCCAAACCTTGCTGGATACGACGCGCGACGTGTGATGTGCTTCCGACATGTCCGAAGAGAATGTTCCCGTACCGGGTCAGCACGCGGATGAGCCGCATCGCGGCGGTATGGCCCAGCGGCTGAACTGGCTCCGTGC
>JBQCJQ010000236.1:0-5328 GCA_051952615.1 Humibacter sp. | reverse complement strand
GAAGGCCGCGTCGAAGGCCTTCACCGACGAGGAGACCGAGGACGAAGCGCTCGACGGCTACCTGCCGCTGACCCGCTGGGCGTCGCGGCCGGGCGCCGCCGTCGCGGCGGGGGCTCCCTCACGGCCGGCGCTGACCGGCACGCCGATCCCGTTCGATGCCGCATCGCACGAGGACGAATCGCACGACGACGAGCCGGACGACGACGAGGCAGACGACGTCTACGTGTTGGGGGAGGGCACACCGCTTTCGCCGGAGGCCATCGATCAGACCGGTCCCGGCTCCGGCGCGCCCGACGAGTCCTCCACCGACGGCTCCTCCACCGACGGATCCTCCACTGACGATTCCGAACGCAGAGGATGACCGACGCTCAGCCGCGCAGACCGAGCATCGGCAGCACCTGAGACAGATCCCGCGTGTCGATGGCCACGCTCGCACGTTCCCGCACGGCGGGCTTCGCGCAGAACGCCACCGACAGCGCAGACGTCGCCATCATGGCGAGGTCGTTCGCCCCATCGCCGATCGCAACCGTCCTCGTCAGCGGCACACCGGCATCCACGGCCCACTCGCGCAGCGCCTGCTCTTTCGCGGACGCGTCGACGATGGGTCCCTCGACCCTGCCCGTGAGAACACCGTCGACCACCTCGAGCCGGTTGGCGCGCCAGCGGTCGAGGCCCAGCCGCGTGGCCAGCGCGTCGACGAGCTCGTGGAAGCCGCCGGACACCACGCCGACGATGCCGCCGGCGGCGTGAACCCCGGCGACGAGCTCCGGAACGCCGTCGGTCACCCTGATGCGCTCCGCCACCTCGTCGAAGACCGATTCGCTGAGGCCCGCGAGGGTCGCAACGCGCTCCCTGAGGCTCTGGCCGAAGTCGAGCTCACCGCGCATCGCGCGCTCGGTGATCTCGGCCACCATCGACCGGGTGCCGGCGTGCTCGGCGAGCAGCTCGATGACCTCGTCGTGGATGAGCGTGGAGTCCACATCGAGCACCACCAGGAAACGGGCCGACGATGCGGGCTCTGCAGTGCTCATGGAACGACGTGGACTCCCTTGCCGACCACGGTGAGGCCGGACGGTGTGACGGTGAAGCCCCGTGCACGGTCGCGCTCGGGGTCGACGCCGATCTTGGCACCTTCGCTCACGATGACGTCCTTGTCGAGGATAGCCCGCCCCACGAAGGCGTTCGGCTCGATGACCGCACGGTCGAAGATCACCGAGTCGACCACGTGGGCGCCCGACCCGATCCTCGCCCACGGCCCGAGCACGCTGCGCTCCAGGTGCGCTCCGCTGATCACCGAACCGAGCGAGACGATCGAGTCGATCGTGGTGCCGATGGCACCGCGCACGTCGCGCACGAGCTTCGCCGGCGGCGAGTTCAGCTGTTGGCTGAAGATCGGCCACTCGTCGTTGTAGAGGTTGAAGATCGGCAGGGCGGATACCAGGTCCTGGTGCGCCTCGAAGAACGAGTCGATGGTTCCCACGTCGCGCCAGTAGTAGCGGTCTCGGTCGGTCGACCCCGGCACGTCGTTGCGGCGGAAGTCGTAGACGCCCGCCTCCTGGCGCGACACGAAGTCGGGGATGATGTCGCCGCCCATGTCGTGGTTGGAGTCGGGGCGGTCGCCGTCGCGCTGCACAGCCTCGATGAGCGCCTGCGTGTCGAAGACGTAGTTGCCCATGGATGCCAGCACTTCGTCCGGCGAGTCGGGGAGCCCGACGGGGTCGCTCGGCTTCTCACGGAACGCCGCGATGCGCTCAGGGTCGCTCGGGTCGATATACAACACCCCCAACAGGTAGGCGAGTGAGATGGGCTGCCTGATCGCGGCGACGGTCGCCGCGGCGCCGGACGCGATGTGCGCGTCGATCATCTGAGCGAAGTCCATGCGGTAGACGTGGTCGGCTCCGACCACGACGACGATGTCGGGCTTCTCGTCGCGGATCAGGTTGAGGCTTTGCAGAATGGCGTCCGCCGAGCCCGAGAACCATCGCTTGCCGAGCCGCTGCTGGGCGGGCACGGATGCCACGTAGGAGCCGAGCAGACCGGAGAGCCGCCACGTCTGCGACACGTGACGGTCGAGGCTGTGCGACTTGTACTGGGTCAGCACGACGATCTGGCGCAGCGCCGAGTTGACGAGGTTCGTCAGCGCGAAATCGATCAATCGGTATTGGCCGCCGAACGGCACGGCGGGCTTGGCCCGATCCGCCGTCAGTGGCATCAGGCGCTTGCCTTCGCCACCCGCCAACACAATGCCGAAGATCTTCTTGCTCGCCATGACACAACAGTAGGGCCGGTGTGGGCCCCCGGCCAGAGACAGGCCTGAACCTTGTTATGGGAGGCGCGAAATCACCCCGGATGCCGTAGCGTCGACCGCATGCGTGTGGATCTCCTGACCCGTGAGTACCCGCCGGACATCTACGGCGGAGCCGGAGTTCACGTCACCGAACTGGTCAGCGCCTTGCGTCGATCGATCGAGGTCCAGGTGCGCTGCTTCGGCGAGCCTCGCGACGAAGCCGATACGACCGCATACCCGGTTCCGGAGCAGCTGGTGGGTGCCAACGCCACGCTCGGAACGCTCGGCGTCGACCTGCAGTTCGCCCAGGCGACCGAGGGCGCGAACCTCGTGCACTCGCACACCTGGTACGCGAATCACGGCGGCCGGCTGTCGCAGCTCCTGCACGGCATCCCGCACGTGGTCACGGCGCACAGCCTCGAGCCGCTGCGCCCGTGGAAGGCGGAACAGCTCGGCGGCGGCTATCGCGTTTCGAGCTGGGTCGAGCGCGAGGCGTACGACTCGGCCGATGCCGTCATCGCCGTGAGCGAGGGCATGCGCCGCGACATCCTGCGCGTGTACCCGAACGTCGACCCCGCCCGCACGCACGTGATCTACAACGGCATCGACCTCGAGCGCTGGCGCATCGTGGACGACCCCGACCTGGTGCGGTCCCTCGGCGTCGACCCCGACCGCCCGACGGTCATCTTCGTCGGTCGCATCACCCGGCAGAAGGGCCTTCCGTACTTCCTCAGGGCCGCAGCAGCCCTGCCCCCGGAGGTGCAGCTCGTGCTCTGCGCCGGCGCGCCGGACACCAAGGAGATCATGGCCGAGGTGGCCGGCCTGGTGCGCGACCTGCAGGGAACGCGCGACGGCGTGGTCTGGATCGACCGGATGCTTCCCCAGCACGAGCTCGCGGCACTCCTCAGCGCCGCGACGGTCTTCGTCTGCCCGTCGATCTACGAGCCGCTCGGCATCGTGAACCTCGAGGCGATGGCGTGCGGCCTCCCCGTGGTGGCGACCGCGACCGGCGGCATCCCCGAGGTCGTCGAAGACGGCGTGACCGGAAAGCTCGTGTCGATCGAACAGGCGAACGACGGCACGGGAACGCCGCTTGACCCCGAGCGTTTCGTCGCCGACATGGCCGAGGCGCTCACGGCTGCGGTTTCCGACCCGCAGCGCGCTCACGAACAGGGAGCGGCAGGTCGTCTGCGTGCCCAGACCCAGTTCTCGTGGTCGGCGATCGCGGACCAGACGCTGGCGCTGTACCGTCGCCTCGTGGCGCAGTAGGGTCGATCACCCTGACCTGAGACCACTGGCCCGACCTATAGGCTAGATCGCATGTCGAACACCGTCCTCTCGCTCCGCTCCGTGTCCGTCGTGCGCGACGGGAACGCGATCCTGGACGACGTGGACTGGACGGTCACAGCAGACCAGAGGTGGGTCATCCTCGGCCCCAACGGGGCGGGGAAGACGACCCTCGTGCAGTTGGCGGCCGCCGCGTCGCACCCGACCTCCGGAAAGGTCGAGGTGCTCGACGAGAAGCTCGGAAAAGCCGAGCTGGCCGAGCTCACCCCGCGCATCGGATACGCGTCGAGCGCGCTGGCCAAGCGCATCCCGAAGCGGGAGACCGTGCTCGACGTCGTGCTCACCGCCGCATACGCGGTGACCGGCAGGTGGAACGAGGAATACGAGGACATCGACACCCGCAGGGCCAAGCGGGTGCTCGCGGAGTGGAAGCTCGACGACCTGGCCGACCGCGCGTTCGGCACGCTGAGCGACGGCGAGCAGAAGCGCGTGCAGATCGCCAGGTCGGTCATGACGGACCCCGAGCTGCTCATCCTCGACGAGCCTGCCGCGAGCCTCGACCTCGGGTCGCGCGAAGAGCTCGTCACACTGCTCGGCGGCTACGCAAGCGACTCCCGCTCGCCCGCGATGATCATGGTCACGCACCACGCCGAGGAGATCCCCACCGGCTTCACGCACGTTCTCCTCCTGAAGAAGGGTCGCATCGTGGCGGCGGGCCCGCTCGAGGAGACCCTCACCTCCGACCGCCTCACCGAGACGTTCGGGCTGCCGATCGAGGTCTCGTCGCACGACGGACGGTACGCGGCGAGGGCCAAGGTCGCGACCGAAGACGCCTGAGCCGTCTGCTAAACTGTTTGTTCGGCCGTGGATGACAGTCCCGGTCCAGCATGCTTCCGTGCCCGACATCCGCGGCGCGTCAAGTCACCAATCCACACTTTCGAGGAAGTCCTGATGAAGTCTGACATTCACCCCGATTACGCGCCGGTGGTCTTCCGTGACCTCGCTTCCGGTGCGACGTTCCTGACCCGTTCGACGGTGTCCAGCGACAAGACGATCGAGTGGGAGGATGGTAACACCTACCCCGTGATCGACGTCGAGATCTCCAGCGAGTCGCACCCGTTCTACACGGGCAAGCAGCGCATCCTCGACAGCGCGGGCCGCGTCGAGAAGTTCAACCAGCGCTTCAAGAACTTCGGCAAGTAAAGACCTTCACGAAAAGGCCTCCGTCGATGACGGGGGCCTTTTCGCATCCGCTCTGAGGTTCAGCGCCGAGGCCAGTCGCCGATCGCGACGAAGGCGGGATCCCTGACCCTGCGCATGTAGGCTTGGAAGTCTTCCGCCTGCTCCCGGCACCACCGCACCTGCAGCCTGTGCAGCTGTACGGCATCGACGCCGAGCTCGTCGGGGAACGTTCTGGCGATGGCCTGCGCGACACGTCCAGCTGCGATGGCGTCTGCCCCGGCATCGTGGGCGTCCGTGAGCCCGACGCCGTAGTGCCCGGCGGTGAGCTCCAGCGTGCGCTTTCCCTTCCGGTACTTGTCAACGGCCTTGTCGATGACCAGCGGGTCGACGATCGGCTCCGGGTCGCCCAACGGCTCGACGCCGTGCCTGCGCGCCTCACGATCGCGCAACGAGAAGTCGTAAGGGGCGTTGTAGGCGACGATCGGGATGCCGCGGTGCAGCAGCGCGCGCAGAGCGGCGACGATCTCCCGCACGGCGTCCGGAGCGAAGCGCCCGTCTGCTCGTGCGCGCTC
>JBQCJQ010000235.1:0-3173 GCA_051952615.1 Humibacter sp. | reverse complement strand
TTCGGCGATGCTGGCGGCGACGTTGGCCGTACTTTCGCCGTGACGGATGAGGATGATCCGCGTGGTCATACCCAGGAGTTCTTCGCTCCGTGGCCGGCCGCCGGCTGTGTTTCGTCGGATCGCTTGACAGTTCGCATGCGGTCAAACTATTGGCGTCAGCCCGGCTCATGTAGGGGTTGCCGATGGTCATCGGATGTGCATGCCTGAGGTCCGGGAAGTGAGGCGGGGACGTGCATCGACCATCTTGCTTAATCGATAAAACACACCTAAGTTAATCGATAAAGCAACGGAGGGCCGGATGACGAAGAAGCCGAACGGGCAACCGACGGTCACGCTCAAGGACGTGGCGTCGCGCGTGGGCATCACCACCGCGGCGGCCTCGATGGCGCTGTCCGGCCACGAGCGCATCAGCGAGAAGACTCGGGAAGCGGTGCGCAACGCAGCCGACGAGCTCGGGTACGTACCCAGTTCTGCTGGCCGTGCTCTTCGTAACCAGCGTGCTGGCGCGATCGCCGTCATCGTGCCGAACACCTCGCAGCACGTGTTCGGCCACCTGTACTTCATGCACGTGCTCACCGGCGTCGCGTCCGCGGCGAACGAGCACGACTCGCAACTCATCGTGTCCACCAACCCCGACGAGGCGCATGGCGTCGTCGCGTACGAGCGGGTGATGCGGTCGCGTACGGCCGATGGCGCCATCGTCACCAGCTCCGGGATCGACGACCATAACATCGAGGCGCTCGTCGACACCGGGCTGCCCGTCGTGCTGATCGGCAACTTCCCCTACCTCCCGACGGCGGTGACGGTCGGGATCGACGACGTGCGTGCAACCGAAGCCATCACGGAGCATCTCGTCGACATCCACGGCGTGACCTCGCCGGTGCACGTCACCGGCACGCTCGACCACCAGACCGGCATCGATCGCCGCGAGGGATTCCTCAGCGCGGTGCGGGCGCGCGGCCTCGAGCACGCCGCGACCATCGTCGAGGGCGATCTCAGCGAGGATTCCGGTGCGGCCGCTGTCGAGAAGCTGCTCGCCGACGGTGTGCGGTTCGACGGAATCGTGTTCGCCAACGATGACATGGCACTCGGCGGCATGCGCGTGCTTCGCGGCCGAGGGCTGCGGGTTCCCGACGATGTCTCCGTCGTCGGCTTCGACGACTTCGGGCTGGCGCGTGTGGCGACGCCCGCGCTCACGACGGTGCGGGTGCCGGCCGAACGGATGTCGCGCCTCGCCACCGAGCAACTCTTCCGACTCATCGACGGGTCGGCACAAGGCCCCACCCACCACGAGCTCGATGTCGACCTCGTACTCCGCGCGTCGTGCGGATGCGAGCAGGACGACACCGAGCGAGTGATTCCCCTTGCGCGGTGAGAAACCGCACTGCAACGACATGCAAAGGAGCGTTTCGCAATGAAGAGGAAGATCGCGGCAGTTCTGGCCGCGACCGCGATAGCGGCACTCGGGTTGTCCGGGTGCTCGTCGTCGGGATCGGACACGGGCGGCAAAGTCACACTGACCCTCTGGACGGGCTTCACGGGAGGTGACAGACCCGGCTACGCGCAGATCGTGAGCGACTTCAACGCGTCGCACCCGAACATCCAGGTCAAGATGACGGTCGAACCGTGGGACACCATCCAGCAGAAGCTGCCCTCCGCGTGGCTGACCGGGCAGGGCCCTGATCTTGCAACGCCGTCCAGCGACCCCAACGCGGTCGCCGACTACGTGAAGAAGAATCAGGTGCTCCCGATCACAGACACCGGATCAGGCGACACCAAGATCAACATCGACAAGCTGGCGCCGGGCACGGCAGCGGAGTTCACCTACAACGGCAAGCTGTACGCGGTGCCGGCGAACTTCGCGACGCTGAGCCTGTACTACAACAAGAAGGCGTTCGCAGCCGCGGGCATCACCGCTGCACCGACGACCGTCGCCGACTTCGCTGCGGATGCCAAGAAGCTGACGACCGCGAACCAGTACGGCCTGGTGCTCGCTGACAACCAGACGATTCAGATGTGGCCGATTCTGCAGTGGCTGGAAGGCGGCGACATCGTCAACTCGAAGTACTGCAGCGTCGTGCAGACCGCCGCAGGCCAGAAGAGTCTCTCGACCTGGAGCGATCTCGTCTCCAAAGACAAGATCAGCCCGGTGGGTCTGACAGGCGCTGAGGCGGACTCGCTGTTCTCCGCAGGGAAGGCAGCGATGGAGATGAACGGTCCGTGGGCGGCACCCGGCTACAAGTCCGCCGGCATCGACCTCGGTATCGCTCCCATACCTGCTGGTGTCGACGGCAAGCCGGTGACTCTCGGCTCGACGGCGGCAGTGGCGATCTCCGCGAAGACGAAGTATCCGCAGCAGGCGCAGGAGTTCCTCGCCTACTGGACGAGCAAGAACGTGCAGGAGAAGTTCTCGCTGACGACCGGATTCCCTCCGCTGCGGACCGACATGACCGATGACGCCAAGCTGAAGGCGGACCCGACCATCTCGGTGTTCGCCGCCCAGGTGCCCGACTCGCGGCTCTACCTGCCGCACGTTCCGAATGCGACGCAGGTGGACTCACAGGCATACACCACGCTGATCGGACAGATCACGCGGGGCACCCCGGTGAGTACGGCGACCAAGCAGGCACAGTCGACGATCAACGGCCTCACGGGCTGCTCGTCATGACATCTGGCATCACCGAACGGGTCCCGTCGCGCGTGCGCGGCGGGGCCCGTCCCCCCAGCCCTCGGACCGGCCGAAGTGGACCGTCTGCGCCGGGGACCAGACGCCGGCGGCGGATCCGGTGGCAGCCCGCGTGGCTGTTCATGGCGCCGAGCCTGATCATCCTCGGAACGTTCGTGCTGTATCCGATCTTGCGAACGCTGTACTACAGCTTCTTCGACTGGTCGGTCGGCGCGTCGGTGCAGCCGTTCGTCGGGTTCGGAAACTACATCAAGCTGTTCTCCGATCCACAGTTCTGGAACGCTCTCGGCGTCACTCTCGAGTTCACCGTCGTCTCGGTCGTCCTTCTGATCGTGCTGGGACTGCTCACCGCGCTGGCACTGCGGTCGGAGGGGTTCGCCACGCGCGTGGTGCGCTCGGTGTTCTTCTTTCCGACGATCGTGTCTCTCGCCACCCTCGGGTTGGTCTGGAAGTTCCTGCTCGACCCCGACATCGGCCTCGTGGGCGG
>JBQCJQ010000234.1:0-6348 GCA_051952615.1 Humibacter sp. | reverse complement strand
TGGCGTGACTCACCGCGACGACGATGTACGCGACCGCCATGCCCCACTGGGCGATCACCGTTCCGGTGGCAGAGCCCACCACGCCGAGACCGGCTCCGTAGATGAGCAGTGCGTTGAACACGAGGTTGGCGGCGAATCCGGCCGATGCAACGACGAGTGGCGTGCGCGTGTCCTGCAGGCCCCTGAGGAGTCCGGCGGCGGCGAAGACGATGAGCATGGCCGGCAGACCGGCCATGGAGACTGCGAGGTATGCGGATGCCTGCATCGCGACATCCAGCGGCGCCCCGAAGAGCGAGACGAGCCACGGCGTCGCGAAGACCCCAGCGATAGCGAGGAGCGCGCCGAGGCCGAGCGCCAGCCACAGGCCGTCGATGCCGGCCTCGACCGCCTCGCGCGACTGACCTGCGCCCAGCCGCCGCGCGACAGCAGGCGTCGTGCCGTAGGCGAGGAACACCATGAGGCCGACGATGGTCTGCAGCAGCGAACCGGCGATGCCCAGCGCCGCCAGCGGTGTGACGCCGAGGTGGCCGACCAGCGCGGAGTCGGCAAGCAGGAACAGCGGCTCGGCGACCAGGGCGCCGAGCGCGGGGATCGCGAGCCGCATGATCTCGCGGTCGACGGCACGGCGGGGCATCCCTCCGAATGTACTGGTCGCCCCCGCCCCACCCCTGCCCCACCCCTGCCTGTGCGCATAACTCCTGCAGATCGGGGTGGCCGCCGGAGCACCTCCCCGTGTTTACGCGGGTCGGGGATGTCACCGCCGGCGATCTGCAGGAGTTATGCGCACGGGGGGAGGAGCCGGGCGGCGTAAGGAATCCGTTAGGAGTATTCACAAATTTGTGAATACGGCGTAACGTCACGCTCATGACCTCAGTGATAGAAACCCGCGGCCTGCAGAAGCGCTTCGGTCGCGTGCACGCTCTCGACGGTCTCGACCTTACGGTCGCGGGCGGAGAGGTGCACGGATTTCTCGGACCGAACGGTGCAGGGAAGTCCACGACGATTCGCGTGCTGCTCGGCCTGCTCCGCTCCAGCGGCGGGGAGGCGCGCGTGTTCGGCGAAGACCCCTGGTCGAAGGCGAGCAGCCTGCACCAGGACATCGCCTACGTGCCAGGCGACGTCGCGCTCTGGCCCAACCTCTCCGGCGGCGAGACGATCGACCTCATCGCGCGGCTGCGCGGCGCCGACACGCGCTCGAACGACTTCCGGCAGCGGCGCGCCAGGCTCGTCGAGGCGTTCCAGTTCGACCCCCGCAAGAAGGCCGGCACCTACTCGAAGGGCAACCGTCAGAAGGTCTCGCTCATCGCGGCCTTCGCGGTTCCCGCGCGGCTCTACATCCTCGACGAGCCGACGAGCGGCCTCGACCCCGTGATGGAGGCGGTGTTCTCCGACGAGATCGCACGCATCAGACGGGAGGATGGCGCGAGCATCCTGCTCTCCAGCCACATCCTCTCCGAGGTCGAGGCGCTCTGCGACCGGGTCACGATCATCCGGGCCGGCAAGGCGGTCGAGTCCGGCAGCCTCGCGGACCTTCGCCACCTCACCCGCACAGAGGTGTCGTTCGCCGCCGACGGCGTGAGCGTCGCAGCGGTGCAGGCGATCCCCTTCGCGCACGACGTGACTCAGGCATCCGACCGCATCCACTTCACGGTGGACAGCTCGGATGTCGCATCCATCCTTCCCAGCCTCGGCTCTTTGCACGTGCAGGGGCTGACCATCACGCCTCCTTCGCTCGAGGAGCTCTTCCTGCGCCACTACGGCGACGAGATCAGCGCGGCCGACAGCTCGCTCGAGAAGGTGTCCCGATGAACGTCACCGCCGCACTCCTGCGGTTCCGATTGCGCAGGGACCGCATCCTGGTCCCCGTCTGGGTCGTGGTCATGGCGTTCAGCGTGCTGTTCGTCGCCGCCGCACTGGCCTCGACCTACAACACGGAGGCGCTGCGCACCGACGTCGTGCGCCTGGCCGCCACGAACCCGACCCTGCTCGCCCTGCGCGGGGACCCCGACGGCACCTCGGCCGGCGCGTTCTTCGTCATGGAGATCGGCGCCTACCTCGGCATCCTGGTCGGATTCATGAACACCTTCCTCGCCGTCCGCCACACGCGAGCGGATGAGCAGGCCGGCCGCACCGAGCTCGTCCTTGCGACGCGTGCGTCGCGCGGGTCGATGACCGGGTCGACGCTGATGCTGGCCGTGATGGCCAACATCGCCGTCGGTCTCTTCGGGGCGCTCGCCGCGATGGCGACCGGGTACGACCCGTACGGCTCGATCGTGCTCGGCTGGGCTCTCGCCACGACCGGTCTCGCGTTCTTCGCGATCGGCCTGCTGTTCGCGCAGATCTTCTCGACCTCGCGCGCCGCCAACGGCTGGGGCACGGCAGCGATCGGCCTGTTCTGGGTGATCGCCGCCGCGGGCAACGCCACCGGCAAGGTGTCGAGCGACGGCCTGCACGTGACGCCGGGAGCCGCGATCTGGTTCAGCCCGATCGGCTGGGCGCTGCGCACGCTGCCGTTCACGCAGAACCTCTGGTGGCCGGGATTGCTGAGCCTCGGCCTCGCCGTCGTGCTCGTCGTGATCGCGGTGATGCTGCAGAACGCACGTGACACCGGGGCCGGGCTGGTCGCGGCACGGCTGGGCAGGGCGACGGCCACCGCGGTGCTCGGCGGTCCGATCGGACTCGCCTGGCGTCTGCAGCGCGGCTCGATCATCGGCTGGGGCATCGGCGCCGTGCTGGGCGCCGCGGCGATCGGCGGCCTCGGCAAGACCCTGAACGACACGATCAGCCAGAACGCGCAGGTCTCGAAGGCCATCGAGGAGATGGGCACAGGGCACGGCACCGTTTTCGAGGTGTTCATCGGCGTGATGATCGCGCTGATCGGGCTGGTCGTGGCCGGCGCCGCAGTGCAGACGGCGATGCGACTGCGACAGGAAGAGGCGGCGACGACGGCCGAGACCGTGCTGGCGACAGGGGTCTCGCGGCTGCGGTGGTTCGTGTCGTACGTGATCGTCGGGCTGGTGGCCTCCGCGGTCATCCTGCTGATCTCCGGCGTGGTCGCCGGCCTCGCGCTCGCGAACATCGACACCAACCTCGTGGGCCAGACCATCGTGCTGGCGATCGCGCAGCTGCCGGCCGTCGCGGTGTACATGGGCGTGACGGCTCTGGTGTTCGCCGTGCTGCCGAAGGCGACGATCCCGGTCGGCTGGGCGGTGTTCGGCTTCGGGCTGGTGCTCGGCGAGTTCGGCAGCCTGCTGAACCTCCCCGACTGGGTGCGCCAGATCGCCCCCACCGCGCACACGCCCGTTCCGCCGCTCTCCACAGCGGACTGGAGCGGCACCTGGTGGCTGATCGGCATCGCGATCGTGGCGTTCGTCGCCGCCGGTGCGATCTTCACGAGGCGTGGTCTCGTGTCCAACGGCTGACCGCAGGCGCCCGCGCCGCTCATCCCGAACAGACGGGAGAGCGGTGCGGGACCGGCAGAATATGAGGAGGAGGAAACGTGGCGCGTGATGAGCAGCAGGTGCGGGAGTACGTCGAACGCGCCGCAGCACTGCTCACCGGAGCCGGCTTCCCCCGCATGCCTGCGAGAGTGCTCATGACCCTGACCGCGGCGGAGACCGGCCTCACCGCTGCCGAGTTGGCGGAGCGACTGGATGCCAGTGCCGCAGCCATCTCAGGCGCCGTTCGCTACCTGCAGACGCTCGCCATGCTCAACAGGGTGTCCATCCCCGGCAGCCGTCGCGACCTCTACGTGCTGCCGCACAACGCCTGGTATGCGGCGTCGATGGCGGAGGGCCGCATCTTCGACGCCATGGTCGCGATGAGCGAAGCCGCGGTCGACGCGGTGGGCGGCATCGAGTCGGATGCCGGTCAGCGCGTGCAGGAGATGGCCGACTTCATGCGGTTCATCCAGCACCGCCTGCCTGAGCTGCTCGGAGAGTGGGACGAGCAGCGCAGGAGGGAATGGGAGTAGGGCTGACGACCGGGCTCGCGCCGTAGTCTTGATGGCATGAGCGATGCGCTGCAGCAGCCTGACGATGACGCCGAGCCCACGACGCCCGCGAGCGGACCGGATGCACCGAGATCCGGCATCCTGATCGACGAGCTCGACCCGAGCGTGCGCCCGCAGGACGACCTTTTCCGCCACGTCAACGGCAGCTGGATCGAGCGCACCGAGATTCCAGCGGACAAGGCGCGCTGGGGATCGTTCATGCTGCTCGCCGAGCAGTCGGAGCAGGCCGTTCGGCAGATCATCGACGACGCGAAGGATGCCCAAGAGGGCACGGAGGCCCGCAAGTTCGGCGACCTCTTCACGAGCTTCATGGACACCGAGAGGGTCGAGGCGCTCGGCGTCTCACCCGTGCAGTCCCGCCTGGCGCTCGCCGGCAACGTGAGCTCCATTCCGAGCCTTCTCGAGACGATCGGACGGCTCGAGAAGAGCGGGCTCAGCGGCTTCTACCAGCTGTTCGTCGACAACGACCCGGGCGACCCCGACCGCTATCTGGTGTTCTTCGAGCAGGGCGGCATCTCGCTCCCCGACGAGAGCTACTACCGCGAGGAGCGGTTCGCCGCCATCCGCGATTCGTTCGTCGCGCACGTGCAGCGCATGTTCGAGCTGGCCGACATCACGGATGCCCCGCGTCGCGCTCAGAACGTGCTCGACCTCGAGACCGAGATCGCATCGCACCACTGGGACAACGTCGCCAGCCGTGACAGCGAGAAAACCTACAACCTGTTCGGCTGGAACGACGCGATCGCGTGCGCACAGGGCGTGAACCTCGACATCTGGGCGAAAGCGCTCGGTGCGCCGCCCGCCGCGTTCGACGAGGTCGTGCTCCGGCAGCCGGGCTTCGCCGCCGGCCTCGCCTCGCTACTCACCGAGCACAAGCTGTCGCAGTGGCGGGACTGGCTCAGGTGGCGCGTGCTGCACGACGCCGCTCCGTACCTCAGCGCCGACTTCGTCAGCGCGAACTTCGACTTCTACGGGCGCACCCTCACCGGAACGCCGCAGATCCGCGAGCGGTGGAAGCGCGGCGTCTCGCTGGTCGAGGGCGCGATGGGCGAGGCGGTCGGCCGCGTGTACGTCGAGCGGCACTTTCCGCCGGAGTCGAAGCGACGCATGGACATCCTGGTCGGCAACCTCATCGAGGCCTACCGGCAGTCGATCGCCAAGCTGGAGTGGATGGGCGAGCGCACCAGGAGCCGCGCACTCGAGAAGCTGTCGAAGTTCACGCCCAAGATCGGATACCCGGTGAAGTGGCGCGACTACTCGGCGTTGCTGATCGACCCGACCGACCTGATCGGCAACGTGCGGAGGACCGCCGAGTTCGAGTTCCACCGCGAGCTCGGCAAGATCGGCAAGCCGATCGACCGCGACGAGTGGTTCATGACCCCGCAGACGATCAACGCGTACTACAACCCCGGCTTCAACGAGATCGTGTTCCCCGCGGCCATCCTGCAGTTCCCGTTCTTCGACCCGGATCGGGACGACGCGGCCAACTACGGCGCGATCGGTGCGGTGATCGGCCACGAGATCGGCCACGGATTCGACGACCAGGGCTCGAAGTTCGACGGCGACGGCAAGCTGCAGGACTGGTGGACACAGGCAGACCGCCGGGCGTTCGAGAAGCGCACGCACGCGCTGATCGCCCAGTACGACGCGCTGGCCCCCGCCCAGGTTCCCGACCACCACGTGAACGGCGCGCTCACCATCGGCGAGAACATCGGCGACCTCGGCGGCCTGGGCATCGCCTGGAAGGCCTACCTGATCTCGCTCGACTCCTCGATGGGGTCGGGGCTGGCGGCCGCGGAGCCGGCGGTCATCGACGGGCTCACCGGCGCCGAGCGGTTCTTCCTCTCCTGGGCGCAGGCCTGGCAGCAGAAGAGCCGCGACGCCGAGGTGATCAGGCTGCTCGCGATCGACCCGCACTCGCCCAACGAGTTCCGGTGCAACCAGATCGTGCGCAACATCGACGCCTACTACGAGGCCTTCGATGTGCAGCCGACGGACGCCGCGTGGCTCGACCCCGAGCAGCGCGTCACCATCTGGTGACATCCGCAGGGCCGCGTTCGTCGGGACGACCGCTGACTCGTTTTTGAGAATGCCGCGAGGGTGGCGCAGGGCGTCATGAGCACCCTCCGGCGCGTGGTTTGATGGAGACATCATCGGATGCCCCGCAGGGGGTACGGGGTGTCCGATTCCAGCGCCGATTCCGACGAGGATGACCACACCGTGAGTTCCCCCGTGCAAAGCTCCGAGCGTCGCGCCCGGCACATGACGCCGCGCCGCGGGAAGCACCGCGGGCGCGACACGGGCGACAGCTTCACGAGAGGATTCACGGCGCTCGG
>JBQCJQ010000233.1:0-7302 GCA_051952615.1 Humibacter sp. | reverse complement strand
ATCGATCGCACCGTGAGCGCGGTGCCTGCAGGCGCAGCCGGCTGAGAAGCTCGCCGCTACTCGGCGATCGGAGTCGGCAGTGCCTTGCCGAGCCCCGCCGCGAACGCCGTCAGCAGTCGGCGTCCCTCTTCCCATTCGCCGAGGCGGCTCGCGCGGTTGAGATGACCGTGGGGGCCGACTCCGATCAACGGAGAACCCCAGACGGTACGCAGCTCGGCGAGATGCTGCAGCGAGCAGTACGGGTCGTCTTGCGACGCGACGATGACCGACGGGATCGCCAGCCGCCGGTGTGGTGCGGTGAACCCGACGGCGGCGTCGGGGAACGCCGGTCCGTTCTCGTCGGGCGGGGCCACCAGGAAGGCGCCGGCAGCGCGGCCGCCGTCGGCGATCCAGGACGCGGTGGCCAGACATCCGAGGCTGTGGGCGACGAGCACGTCGCCCGGTCCCGTCACCCGTGCGATGGCGGCCAGCCAGTCGTCGGCATCCGGCTCGGTGAACGACGCGGGTGCGATGCGCACCGCTGAGGGACCGAGCGACTCCTGCCAGAGCGATTGCCAGTGGTCGTGCGGCGAGTCGTCGATGCCGGGGACGATGACGATGCGCATGGCTCTCCTCGCAGTACGGATGCTTCGCAGACATTCTGGCCGATCATCGTGGCGTGCCAAGTGCTCCGCTGCACTGCGGATCACGCCCAAAGCCTCGGCTACGTCGGTGGTCGTCCCTAAAATCATCGTGTGACGGACCTGCCAGCAGATTTCGATTCCGCCCGCGCCGAGTCTGAGGCGCTTCGCGATCGCATCGAGCGCAATCGCATCGCCTACTACGAGGGCGGGAGCCTGATCAGCGATGCGGAGTACGACACCGACATCCATCGGCTCGAGGCGATCGAGCGGGAGTTCCCCGAGCTCGCCGGCCAGGACAGCCCGACGCAGACGGTCGGCGCCGAGCTCGCGTCGGCGGGCTTTCCTCCGCACGAGCACGCCGAGCGCATGCTCAGCCTCGACAACGTGTTCAGCGTCGACGAGCTCCGCGATTGGGCGGTGAAGACCGCGGATGCCGCCGGTCACTCCGTGCAGTGGCTCACGGAGGTGAAGATCGATGGGCTGGCCATCAGCCTGGCGTACCGCGATGGCGTGCTCGAGACGGCGACCACCCGCGGAGACGGGCGTGTCGGCGAGGACATCACGGAGAACGTCGACTGGATCCCGTGCATCCCGCAGCGGCTCACCGGCACGGGATGGCCGGAGTTCTTCGAGGTGCGCGGCGAGGTGTTCCTCAAGACCGTCGACTTCGAGTTCCTCAACGAGCGACAGCACCAGCTGCAGGAGCGATACGCCGCCGAACAGCGAGCCAAAGGAAGATCGGACGACGAGATCAAGACCCGCTTCCCCGAGTTCGCGAACGCGCGCAACACGGCGGCAGGCAGTCTGCGGCAACGGCGCGAGAACAAGTCGCAGCCGGAGCTCGACCTCATGCGCGAGCGCCAGGGCAGGCTCTCGCTGTACCTGCACACGCTCGGTGCCTGGGCGAACCCGCCGGTGACGACCCAGTCCGAGAGCTACGAGCTGCTTCGGGGCTGGGGTCTGCCCGTGTCGCCGCACAACCGGGTGCTCGGCTCCATCGACGAGGTCGCGGCGTACATCGCCGAGATGGGGGAGCGCAGGCACTCGCTCGAACACGAGATCGACGGCGTCGTCATCAAGGTGGACGACCTGGCGACGCACGACGAGCTCGGTTCGACGAGCCGCGCCCCGCGATGGGCCATCGCCTACAAGTACCCGCCAGAGGAGGTCTTCACGAGGCTGATCGACATCCTCGTCGGCATCGGGCGCACCGGGAGGGCCACGCCGTTCGCCGTGATGGAACCGGTGAAGGTGGCAGGAAGCACGGTTCGCCAGGCGACGCTGCACAACCAGCAGGTCGTGAAGGCGAAGGGTGTGCTGATCGGCGACACTGTCGTGCTGCGCAAAGCCGGCGATGTCATCCCGGAGATCCTCGGCGCGGTCGAAGAGCGCCGTGACGGCACGGAGCGGGAGTGGCGCATGCCCGAGCGCTGCCCGGAGTGCAACACACCCCTCGCCCCGGCGAAGGAGGGCGACATCGACCTGCGCTGCCCGAATGCGCGGTCGTGTCCTGCTCAGGTGCGAGGCCGTGTCGAGCACATCGCCGGTCGCGGGTCGCTCGACATCGAGGCGCTCGGCGAAGTCGCCGCCGCGGCACTCACCCAGCCGCTGCACCCGCCGACCCCGCCGCTCCCCACGGAGGCGGGGCTGTTCGACCTCACGTTGGAGCGCATCTTCGACATCGAGGTGATCGTGCGCGATCACGAGACGGGGCTGCCCAAGGCGGCGGAGGAGGGCGAGCCGGGGCGTGAGATCGTGACGCGCGACGGCGTGCCGATGCGGGTGCGCACCGACACACCGTTCCGGCGCCAGCGCAAGCCCAGCGGAAAGGATGCCGACCCCGCGTTCGACCCGGAGGCGACGGTCTTCGCAGGAACGCCGACGCACGTGCCGTCGAAGCTCGCTCACGACATGCTCGCGAACATCGATGCGGCGAAGCAGAAGGAGCTCTGGCGCTTCCTGGTCGGGCTGAACATCAGGCACGTCGGTCCCGTCGCCGCGAGGGCGCTCGCGTCGTGGTTCGGGTCGCTGGATGCCATCCGTGCCGCCAGCAGAGACGAGCTCGCCGCGGTCGACGGTGTCGGCGGCATCATCGCCGACGCCGTGCTCGACTGGTTCGAGGTCGACTGGCACCGGGAGATCGTGGAGTCCTGGCGCAACGCCGGTGTGCCGTTCGCGGTTCCTGGGCATCCGGGTCCAGGCAAGGCGGGCGAAGAGACAGGGCCGCTCGCCGGCATCACCGTCGTCGCCACCGGCTCGCTCGAAGGTTTCAGCAGGGAGGGCGCCGTCGAGGCGATCATCGCCGCCGGAGGCAAGTCCGCGTCGAGCGTGTCGAAGAAGACCGACTTCGTGGCGGCAGGACCGGGAGCCGGGTCGAAGCTCGCGAAGGCGGAAGAGCTGGGCATCCGCATCCTCGACGCCGCCGGATTCAAGCTGTTGCTCGAGGGCGGGCCAGACGCCGTGCGCGAGGCGCCCGCGGATGAGTGACGGCGGCAATCCGTCGCGGCGTTCGTTCCTGAAGAGAGCGGGCGTCACCGCTGCCGGTGTCGCCGCGGGAGGAGCGGTCGGTGTCGCGGCCGGGACCGGGATCGGAGCCGCCGCAGGTAGTCATGCCGCGGACGTCCGGTTCGAGAAGGAGTTCGGCCTACTGCCCGTGCCGGAGAAGCCCGGGTTCGACCATCTTGTGGTCGTCATGTTCGAGAACCGGTCCTTCGACAACATTCTCGGCTTCCTGTACGCGGACGAGGATCCGCCGCGGGGCCAGCACTTCGAGGGACTGGATCCCACCCGCCACAGCAACCGGGATCCACTCACTGGTGGCGACATCCCCGTGCACGTGTACACCGGCACGACCGACTTCGTGATGAGCCAGCCCGACCCGGACCCGGGCGAGGAGTACCCGTTCGTCAATCACCAGGTCTTCGGAACGGTCGACCCGCCCGAGAACGCGAACCGCTTCGTGCAAGAGATGCAGGCGCCGTTCAACGCGCCGCCTGCCGGAGCGGCGGCGAACATGAGCGGGTTCCTCGCCAGCTATATCGACCACGTCCGAGTCGAGAGGCACGGTGAGACGCCGCCGCTCACCGAGTACAGGCACATCATGGGCGGGTTCGACCCGGCGATGCTTCCGGTCTTCTCCACGCTGGCTCGCGAGTTCGCCGTGTACGACAACTGGCACTGCGCGGTTCCGTCGCAGACCTTCTGCAACCGCTCGTTCTTCCACGCAGCCACGTCGCACGGCTTCGTCACCAACAGCGGAGGCGCCGGCTTCCGCAAGTGGTTCGAGGTCGACGACGACGCACAGACGATCTTCAATCGCCTTGAGGAGTCGGGCGAGAGCTGGGCGGTCTACTTCGACGACGATCAGTTCGTCTCGATGACAGGGTTCATCCATGCCGCGGTGCTGCAGCCGTTTTGGAAGACAGAGCACTTCCGCACGATGAGTCAGTTCCGCGACGACGTCCAGAACGGCCGCCTTCCGGCCTACTCGTTCATCGAGCCCCGCATGATCTACGACCACAACGACATGCATCCGCCGGCCGGTCCGCGCACCAGGATCGATATCGACGGCTCGGTCATCGAAGGCGGAACGATCTCCGACGTGCGTGCCGGCGAAGCTTTGCTCCACAGCATCTACACCTCGATCAAGAACAGCGCTTCGCTCACCGGATCGAACGCGATGAACACGATGCTCCTCGTCACCTTCGACGAACACGGCGGCCTTTACGACCACGTTCCGCCGCCCGCTGCGGTGCCGCCATCCAGACATCTGGGCGAGACCGAGATGGGGTTCCGATTCGATCGCCTCGGGGTGCGTGTGCCCGCGATCGCGATCTCGGCGTGGACGGCCAAGGGACATGTGATCAACGAGACCATGCATCACTCCAGCGTGACGGCCACCCTGGAGAAGAAGTACGGACTGCCGCCGCTCACCGACAGGGACAAGACGGCTCCCACGATCGACAACGCCGTTACGTTGTCCACTCCACGGCAGCCTGCCGGCTGGCCGCAGACTCATCCGCAGTGGGTTCCGCCGAACCCCGAGGCATCCGCTCCCGTCGCCGACGGGGACGACGACCGTCCACTGGCGTCACCGGGTGTCGGCCTTCTCGGCATGCTGATCGCCTACTACGGCGGAGACGAATCGCAGGTTCCTCGCACCTACCGCGAGGCCTACGAACTGGTCACAGTGAGGGGTCGGGGCATCTTCGGCGCCTGACGATCCGACCAGCACGCTCGCGCCGAATAGACTCGAAGGCATCCCGCGAACCCACGAACACCGTGCCACGAGCGCGGTGCCCGACCGACACCATGGAGACGCATGCCCGACATCAGCGCCGACCAGGTACGGCATCTCGCCGACCTGGCCCGCATCGACCTGAGCGACGCCGAGCTCACGAGCCTGACGGCCGAGCTCGCGCAGATCGTGGATTCCGTGGCGAAGGTGAGCGAGGTGGCGACGCCCGACGTTCCGGCGACGAGCCACCCCATCCCGATGACCAACGTGTTCCGCGAGGATGTCCAGGTTCCCGGACTCACCGTTGAGCAGGCACTCTCGGGTGCGCCCGACCGCGAGGGCGACTTCTTCCGCGTGCCGCCGATCCTGGGAGAGGAGGCCTGATGAGCGACCTGACCCGTCTCACCGCCGCTGCTCTCGCCGAGAAGCTCGCCTCCGGCGAGGTGACGAGCGTGCAGGCGACGCAGGCTCACCTCGACCGCATCGCCGCTGTCGATGCCGACGTGCACGCCTTCCTGCACGTGGCGTCCGATGAGGCGCTGAAGACCGCTGCCGTCGTCGATGGGCGCCGCGCAGCGGGCGAGAAGCTCGGACCGCTCGCCGGCGTTCCGATCGCCATCAAGGACGTGCTCTGCACCTACGACATGCCTTCCACCTCCGGGTCGAAGATCCTCGAGGGCTGGGTGCCGCCGTACGACGCCACCGTCGTGCGCAAGCTGCGCGAGGCCGACCTCGTGCCGCTCGGCAAGACCAACATGGACGAGTTCGCGATGGGCTCGTCCACCGAGCACTCCGCATACGGGCCGACCCACAACCCGTGGGATCTCGACCGCATCCCCGGCGGTTCGGGCGGTGGCTCTGCGGCCGCCGTCACGGCGTTCGAAGCGCCCCTTGCTCTCGGCAGCGACACGGGCGGCTCGATCCGCCAGCCCGCTGCCGTCACAGGATCTGTCGGCGTCAAGCCCACCTACGGCGGCGTGAGCCGCTACGGCGCCATCGCACTGGCCAGCTCGCTCGACCAGGTCGGCCCCGTGTCGCGCAGCGTGCTCGACGCAGCGCTGCTGCACGACGTGATCGCCGGCCACGATCCCTTCGACTCCACGTCGCTTGCCGAGCAGTGGCCGTCGATGGCGGACGCCGCCCGCGCCGGCCTGAAGGACGACGCACTCAAGGGTGTGCGCGTCGGCGTCGTCAAGGAGATCTCCGGCAGCGGAGACGGCTTCCAGGCGGGCGTGAAGCAGCGCTTCGACGAGACCGTGCAGCTGCTCACCGCGGCAGGCGCAGAGGTCATCGAGGTGTCGGCCCCGAGCTTCGAGTACGCCGTCTCCGCCTACTACCTGATCCTTCCCGCCGAGGCGTCCAGCAACCTCGCGCGCTTCGACTCCGTGCGCTTCGGGCTCCGCGTGAGCCCGGCGAACGGTCCCGTGACCAGCGAACGCGTGATGTCGGCGACCCGGGACGCCGGATTCGGTGCAGAGGTGAAGCGGCGCATCATCCTCGGCACGTACGCCCTGAGCGCCGGCTACTACGACGCGTACTACGGCAGTGCACAGAAGGTGCGCACGCTCATCCAGCGCGACTTCTCGGCCGCGTTCGAGAAAGCGGACGTGCTGATCAGCCCGGCGGCTCCGACCACGGCGTTCCGCCTCGGAGAGAAGATCGACGACCCGCTGGCGATGTACCTGAACGACATCACGACCATCCCGGCGAACCTCGCGGGCGTTCCGGGGCTGGCGCTGCCGGTCGGACTGGCGCCGGAAGATGGCCTGCCGGTCGGACTGCAGATCATGGCGCCCGCCAGGCAGGATGCCCGGCTGTACACGATCGGCGCAGCGCTCGAGCGGCTGCTCGAAGCCGGGTGGGGTCATCCGCTCAGCTCGCAGGCACCCGTATTGACAGAGGCGACGTTCGCGAGCGAGGAGGGTGCGGCCTGATGGCGAAAGACGCGCTGATGGACTACGACAAGGCTCTCGAGCTGTTCGAGCCGGTGCTCGGCTTCGAGGTGCACGTCGAGCTGAACACCAAGACGAAGATGTTCTGCGGTTGCGCGAACGAGTTCGGCTCCGGTGCGAACACGAACACGTGCCCGACCTGCCTCGGCCTCCCCGGTGGACTCCCGCAGGTGAACCACAAGGCCGTCGAGTCGAGCATCCGGCTCGGGCTCGCGCTCGGGTGCGGCATCGCCGAGAGCTCGCGCTTCGCGCGCAAGAACTACTTCTACCCCGACACGTCGAAGAACTTCCAGACGTCGCAGTACGACGAGCCGATCGCCCACGACGGGCAGGTCACCGTCGAGCTGGAGAGCGGACGCCAGGTGACGGTGCTCATCGAGCGCGCCCACATGGAAGAAGATGCCGGCAAGCTGACGCACGCGGGGACATCCGGTCGCATCCAGGGCGCCGACTACTCCCTGGTCGACTACAACCGTGGTGGCGTGCCGCT
>JBQCJQ010000232.1:0-2992 GCA_051952615.1 Humibacter sp. | reverse complement strand
CCGCATCGACGGTCGCGAGGGCGTATTGCGATCCCCTGCCCACCATCTTGAGCGCCATCGCCGGGGTGTTGACGGTCGCAAGGTAGAAGAACGTCGTGCGGGCGTCGAGGAATCGCCCGCCTTCGCCACCGTCCCGGAGGAACCGGTAGTCGCCGCCGGGGAACGGGTTGACCCACCGACGGTCGTCATAGAGGTAGAAGTCGGCCTCGCGGGATCGGAATCCCATCGCCCTTGCTGTACCGTTTCCGACCGCCGCCGCCTCGGTGAGGATGCCCCGCATTCGCTCGTCCGGCGCGAACGGAGCGTTCTTGGTGATGCCGATCGAGGCCAGCAGACCGCGGGTCTCGGGATCGATGACGTCGACCGGCTCCTTGCGGATGACCTGAGCCACCTCTTCGTAGAAGCTGAAGTCGTTGGAGTGCACCGTGTTGACCACCGCACCCGACACCGACGACCACTCCATGGCCGGCGGATCCTCTCGCTCCGAGAACGGGTACACCTTGACGCCCGTCTCGAACAGCTCCACAGCGGCATCGGGCTTACCGTCCACGAGGAAGCCGCGCAGAATGACCAGGTTGACGGCGCTCGGCGACTCGGCCACGAACCATCCCTCTGGACGCTCGCCGTCATATCCAGGCGGGACGATGAGGTACGTGCCACCCGCACCACGGTCCGGGCCGGGGGCGCCGAGATCGACCACGAAGCGGAACCACGCATCGTCGACCGTGCCTGGGCCGGACCCCGGCGGCACCTCGATCACGGTCGCACCGTCACGCTCGAGGTCGAGCATCGCGATCGCGTACACGGTGTCGGTGTTGCCCGTGAGGAAGAGAGGGTTGGAGTCCAGAAGCCGATCGGTGATCGCACCCTTGTGGCACGCATCGCGTCCTACTTCGACCATTGCACGCCGGATGGCCTCGAGCGAAGCCGCGGGCACACAGTTCAGGAACACCTCGACGCCGCGCAGGAAGTCCAGGTGGTCGAACAGCTTTGTGGTCGTGTCGTGCGTGGGCACTCCGTCGGCGAACCGCAGCTCTCCGATTCGCGTCTGCACCCTGTCGGGCGTCGTGATCTTCGCCGGAATCGGCGTGTTGTATCCGGGCGCAACCTCGCTGGCCATGTCTTCCTCTTCTCCTGCCTACGGTCTTCGGTGACCTGGTGATGTCCTCGTCATGCGAAAGACCGCACGCACCGTCATCCGGTGCGTGCGGTCCTCAGCGGTCTCTCATCGATCAGCGGCGATCGCGCCGATCGTCACGCCTGTCTTCGCGGCGATCCTGTCTACGGTCGACACCGTTCGACACGACCTTGGCCGTGCCGACGACTGCCGCAGTGCGTGCCACCGGGCGGCCGATCATGCCCACCCGTCCAACGCGCCCAACTCCGATCATGGTCACTCTCCTTCGTTCGTCATCGAGGCGATCAGCGCCTGCGTCGGGATGCGTCCCGACGCGATCAGCTGGCCACCGTTGCGACGCACCGCCACAGCGAACGGCGCGGCCCACGTGTTCTCCCAGACCAGGACGCCCGCGGTGCTTCCCGGCTCCATCGCGGCAGCGATGTCGATCAGGTCCTGCTCGGCGAGCACCTCGGCGAGGGTCGCCTCGACGGCAGCGAGCTCGCCCAGGTCATCCAGGTCGTCGATCTCGTCGACATCGATCGACCCGTCCTCGCCCTTGTGAACGATGAGGAGGTCGAGCACGCGCACGGTGCCGTCTGCCACCAGTGCAGCGAGCTCCGCCGCCGCCTCACCGGTGAACTTGCTCTGGCCAGCGGGGAACTCGACGACGATGTAGTCGATCGGCCCCAGTTCCTCGTCCTGCTCTTCCTGGACGCCGGCTTCGGTCATGTCTGCTCCCTCTCGATCGGCGCGTCTCCTCGTGCGACGCTCCGCGTCTCATTGAAGCGTCGGGTGCCGGAGAGCACCTCATACGATTCGTGTGAACCGCCCGTCGAGCGATAAGGGGAGCCTTCTCATCATGGCCAGATCTCACGACCGCGCCCGTGAACGGGCGCCGAAGCCCCCGCGCTCGGAACTGAAGAACACCGCCTACGAGATCTTCGTCGGCATCCTGTCGATCCTGTCGATCTTCAACCTCGTGCTGATCTATGCGTTCGCCGCCAACCCGTCTCTGCAGCAGATCCTCTGGGTGATGAATGGGCTCTTCAGCCTCATCTTCCTCGGCGACTTCCTCTTCCGGATCTTCACGGCACCGTCGGCGGCGCACTACTTCTTCATCGGATACGGCTGGGCCGACCTGTTCGCCAGCCTGCCCTTCCCGCAGCTGAAGGTGCTGCGCGTGTTCCGGCTCATGCGCGTGTTCCGGCTCCTGCGTCAGGTGGGAATCAGGAGCATCTGGGCGACCCTGATCCATGATCGCGCGAACAGTGCTCTGATGACGCTGCTTCTCATGGGCATCCTCGTTCTGCAGTTCGGCAGCCTGTGGATTCTCCGGGTGGAAGAGCACGCCAAGGGCGCCAACATCAAGACGGCGTCCGACGCGCTCTGGTACGTCATCGTGACCATCTCGACCGTCGGCTACGGCGACCAGTACCCGGTGACGAACGCCGGTCGCATCATCGGCTCGTTCATCATCGTCGTCGGCGTCGGCATCTTCGGCACGTTCACCGGCTATCTCGCGAACCTGTTCCTCGGTCCGTCGAAGAACGCCGAAAAGGGCGACGACACCAAGGAGGCGGTGGCGGACGCCCCGACAAATGAGGTCACGGTCGATGTTCCTGCCGCGGACGCTGCGCAAGCCGACGTGGCGGAGCGCCTTCGGGCGCTGATCAAGCAGTCTGAAGCGGCAGCCGACGAGCTCCGCCGCATCCTCGCCGACACGACGACGTAGTCACCATCGGGACGTCGCACCGATACCTCGCCCGGATGTCACACCCATGCCCCTCCCCTCGTCGGACTGGTATGGGAAAGCATCAGATCATCGTTCTGGGCGGCGGATACGTCGGAGTCACCGTGGTCGGGCAACTGGCT
>JBQCJQ010000231.1:0-5368 GCA_051952615.1 Humibacter sp. | reverse complement strand
TGGGTGCCGGAAGCCGGCGAACAGCACTCCTACGTTCGGATGCGGCATGCCACCTGGGCGGGATTCGGGTTCGGTCTGGTCGGCGGGGCCCTCGTCGCGTTCCTCACCCAGCCGCTCGCGCTGCTGCTGTCGGGTGGCGAGATCGTGGTGCCGCTCTCGCTGAGCATCCCGCTCGGCACGGCCTTCGTCTTCGTGGCGTCCTCCGCGGTGATCGGCTACGCCTGTCTGGTCCCGGTCGGCCGGGCCAGGTCGCTCGCGGCCTCCACCGTCATCGGGGCGGCGGTGGGAGCGCCCCTGATCATCGTCTTCGCGGCTTTGCACCTTCCACCGCTCGTCGCGTGGTCGGTCGCCGCGTCCGAAGCGGTGGTCGCCCTGTACCAGTACTCGGTGCTCCACAGGGAGCTGGCGCGCAGAACGCGCCTCCACGAGCCGGCGGGAGATGTCAATGGCGGCTGAGGGCGATCCGGTCTCGGTCAGCGTCTGCATGGCCACATACAACGGAGCGCGGTTCGTCGAGGAGCAGCTCAGGTCCATCCTCGAGCAGCTTCCCGCTGACGGCGAGGTCGTCGTGGTGGACGACGCGTCGACCGACGACACCGTCGCGGTCGTCACGGCGATCGGCGACCCGCGGATCCGCGTCTCCGTGCACGAGACCAATCAGGGCTATGTGGCCACTTTCGGTGAGGCGCTGCAACGAGCCGGCGGATCGGCTCTCCTGCTCAGCGACCAGGACGACGTCTGGACCCCGGGGCGCCTGGGGACGCTGGTGGATGCCCTGCAGCACGACGACGTCGTGGCATCCAACCTCGCCCTCTACCCCGACCACAGACCGCTTCCGACCCCGTTCGGCGGCCCGGACTGGCGCCTGAGCGCCTCGACGTCGACGCACGGCGTGCGCAATTCCCTGGGAGTGCTCGCCGGCGCGATGCCCTACTTCGGGTGCGCCATGGCCATGTCGGCGCGGGCTCGCGACTGGATCGTTCCCTTCCCCGCCTTCCTCACCGAGTCGCACGACCTCTGGATCGCACTGTGCGGCAACGCGGGCGGAACGATGCGTCACCTCGACGAGGTCACCGTTCTCAGACGGCTGCACGACACGAACGCGTCGCCGTCCCGGCCGCGTGGCCCCGGCTCGGTGCTGAAGGCGCGTTGGATGCTCGTGCGCGCCATCCTGGTCGCGGGTCACCGCGCGCGGCGTCGGCGTTCCGCGGCCTGAGCACCTCAGCGGAAGGTGTGCGCGAGCAGGGTGCGGATGCCCGGCCGGTCGCGCTGAGCGAGGGCTCCCGGCAGGTTGGTGAGCGCGTGCAGGCGCGACGTCACGTGCACCCGTGCCGCGCGGGCCGCCCGCTTCCATCCGATCCGTTCGGCGTTCGCCGCGGCCTCCGCGAATACGGCCGCCTCCTCCTCGAACCGCTCGCCGTTCGAGGCGGTCCATGACGACACGCTCGCCGAGTGCCGCCGGTACTGGAAGGTGGTGGCCGAGTACAGCACGAGCGACCCGCCGTCCATGAGGATCTCCATCTGCAGCGCGAGGTCGAGCGACACCTCGAACTCGGGCCTGAATCCACGGCTGACCAACTCGGTGCGACGCCAGCAGATGGAGGGGAAATACGCCCAGTCTCCGCGCAGAAGCCCGACGGCCAGCGATTCGCCTCGGAGCTCCGCGATGTCGTCGATCTTCGGCCGCAGCACCGCCTTGAGCCGGTCGGCGAGCGGCATGACCGACTTGCCGTTCGCGTCGATGACGTCGACGCCCGGCTGGTAGTACGAGCCGTTCGGGAACAGCCTGATGGCCTTCTCGAGTTCTTCGACGTAGTTCGGGAGCATCAGATCGTCGCAACCCATGATCACGACGTGATCCGCGCTCGAGAGGTCGATCGATCGCTGGAAGTTGCCCGTGACGCCGAGGTTCTCGGTGTTGCGCACGTACGTGACGCGGGGATCGTCGATGCTGCGCATCCATTCGCCGGGCGCCGGGTCCGGGTAGCAGTCGTCGATCACCGTCAGCCGCCAGTCGGACGACGTCTGGGCGAGCACGCTGTTCACGGCCTCCCTGAACAGCGCCGGGTCGCCGTAGAACGGCATCATGATGTCGATCGTCACACTGCCACCTTGAAGATCTTTCTGTTCATCACGATCAGCTGATAGATGAGCACGACGACCTCGGAGAGCGCGAGCACCGTCGTGACGCCGATGAGGCCGAACACCAGGGCCGCGGGGATCAAGCCCGCTGCACCGACGATGGCGCCGGCGACGGTGCTCCAGGCGAGGGCCGCGGTCAGGCGGTACGTGGTGAGCACCGCGAACCCGGTGACCTGCGAGATGAGCATCGCTCCGAGCGCGACACCCATGGAGATCGCGACGGGATACGAGATGCTGAGCTGGCCGCCGGAGAGCAGCAGGCCGGCCCATGGCGCGAGAGCCGCATACAGCACACCGCCCGCGAGACCGAGGTAGATGGTGAGCGTGGTGACGCGACGGGCGCGCCGCAGCTGCTCGGCGGCATCCTTGCGCGGCACGAATCCCTGCGACACCTGCACGTACGGCCGTGTGGCGTAGAGCGCGAGCCGCATGATGCGCTCGGCCAGCGCGTAGACAGCGGTGAAGCTCGGCAGGAAGATCTGCACGACGATGATCGGCAGGTTCACGTAGAGGGTCGAGACGGCCGACATCGAGACAGCAGGAAGATGCGTGCGCAGCCGGGCGATCGACCTGACGAGGGAGAGGTCGACGTTCCACCCCGGATACCGGCGAAGGATGCTCACGCTCGAGATCACCGTGGCGACGATGCCGCCCACGAGTTGGAGTCCGACGAACCACAGCGCGTTGCCCGTCCAGAACAGCATCAGCGCGCCGAGCACCGATCCGACCTGGCGCGGCAGGGTCTCGAGGAAGAGGAAGCGGAAGGGGCTCGATTCGCCGACGAAGAACCAGCCCCCGGAGAGTCCGGGCAGCAGCGCGGCGATCAAGGTGACGATGGCGATGAGGGGCTGCTGAGGCAGCAGCACCACCGTGATCGCTGCGCAGACGACGCCGACCCCGATCAGCAGCCACGTTCGACTGATGAGCGACTCCATGTAGGACAGCCCTCGCGTGGCGGTATCCATGCGCGCCACCTCGGTCGGGCCGGTGACGCCCCACCCGGCCCCCACGAGAACCACTCCGAAACCGGCGACACCCTGGGCGACGGCGATGGTGGCCCAGGTGTTGGGCCCGGCCACGATGATGACGACCGGGATGACCGCGATGCTGATGATGCCGCCGGTGACGACCGACAACCCATATCCGCTGAACGTGCGTGTGATGCTTCGCGCGCTCACCATCGGCGTCTCGCCGGATTCACGATGAGTACCTCTGCTTTCGGGGATGAGACGCGCCGCTGGCGGCCCCGCCCGACGGCTCGGGCGCCTCATGAGGCCATCGCAACATAGTAGGACCTCCACGCCCAGCGTCCGCGCGAAGCCGCCTCGCGGGGCTGCTCTCACCTCGGACATGGCTGCCTGCTAGTACGATCTCGGGGTGTCTGTTCTCGTGACGGGCGGAGCGGGCTACATCGGCAGCCACGTCGTCCGCCTCCTGCTGGCCCGCGGCGATGAGGTGGTCGTCATCGACAGACTCTCGACGGGGCGTCGGCAGCGGATCGAGGGCGCGGCTCTCGTCGAGGCGGACCTCGCGTCCCCCGGAAGCGACGACCTCGTGCGCCAGATCGTCGAGCGGCACGCAGTGGATGGCGTGCTGCACTTCGCTGCGCTGAAGAGCGCGCCCGAGTCGGTTCGGGAGCCGGAGCGGTACTACCGCGAGAACCTCGGTGCGCTCGGAAACGTGCTCGCCGGCATCCGGGACACAACGGTGGGCGCGTTCGTGTTCTCGTCGTCGGCGGCCGTCTACGGCGAGGTCTCGGGCGACGCAGTGGGGGAGCAGACCCCTGCCGCGCCGATCAACCCGTACGGTCAGACGAAGCTCGCGGGCGAATGGCTGACACGTGCGGCGACGGCAGTGGCGGGCATCCCGTCGCTGAGCCTGCGCTACTTCAACGTCGCGGGCGCCGGATGGCCCGATCTCTCGGATGACCAGGTCGGCAACCTCTTCACGGTCACGATCGAGCGGATCCTCCAGGGCAAGCCGCCCATCGTCTACGGCGACGAGCACGCGACCCCGGACGGAACGGGGGTGCGCGACTACGTGCACGTGCTCGATGTCGCCGAAGCCCACGTCGCGGCGCTCGGTGCGCTGGGCGGCGTGCTGCAGCACGATGTGTACAACATCGGCACAGGCACCGGTGTGAGCGTTCGCGAGGTGATCGACGCCCTGGCTTCCGTCTCGGGCAGGTCGCTGCCCGCTGTGGTGTTCGACCCGCGGCCGGGGGATCCCGCTAGCGTGGTGGCGGATGTCTCGCGGTCGGAACGCGAGCTCGGATGGCGATCCCGCCTCTCGTTGTCCGACATGGTGGAGTCGGCCTGGAACGCGCGCGCGAGCCGGATCGAGCCGAGCGGGCTGGGGACCGAGCGCCCGTGACCTGGATCGAAGTGGTTCCCGCGTTCGTCGCCGCGCTGGCCATCCTCTACATTCCCGGAGTTCTGCTCGGTGCCGTGACGGGCGTGCGAGGGGTCGTGCTCTACGCTTCGGCGCCGGCCATCACCGTTGCGCTCCTGGCCGTCCTGGCGATCGTGCTTCCCGTGCTGCACGTCGACTGGTCGCCCGTCTGGGTGCTGATCGCCGTGCTCGTCGTGGTGCTCGTGGCGGCGGGCGTCCGCGCCCTGGTCGTGCGGGGACGCCCACGTTCGACGTCAGAAGCGGACCCGTCGCACGGCGCGCGCCGCAGGTTCGACTGGGTGCTCGCGGCCGCCATCGGAATCCCCGCGATTCTCGTGCTCGTGCAGACGGCGATCGCGTTCATCTCGCCCGCTTCGATCTCGCAGACGTTCGACGCGATCTTCCATCTCAACGCGCTGCGCTACATCGAGAACACGGGCAACGCGTCGTCGTTCCACATCGATCAGCTCGTCACTCTGCCGGGCACGCACGCGTTCTATCCGGCGGCATGGCACTCGCTGGCCTCGCTGGTCATCGAGACGACCGGGGTGTCGATCCCCGTCGGCGCCAACATCACGAACATGGCGATCGCCGCTTTCGCGTGGCCGGCCGGCGTCATCCTGCTCGCTCGCACGCTCCTGCCGGGCAGCCGCGCTGCCCTGGTTGCCGGCGGCGTGCTGGCCGCCGCGCTCCCCGGGTTCCCGCTCCTGATGGTCACCTTCGGAGTGCTCTACCCGTACTTCCTCGCGCTGGCCTTCCTGCCGCTCGCCATTGCGCTCGGCGCGAAGGTTCTTCGGCACGGCTTCCGCCTCGAATGGCGATCCACGATCGCCAA
>JBQCJQ010000230.1:0-2049 GCA_051952615.1 Humibacter sp. | reverse complement strand
CACCGCATCCCCCGCCGCCGGCCCCGCCGCTCGCCCACAACCCACGCCGCCGCATCCCCGACCGCCACGCCCCGCACTGCATCCCCCGCGGTGGCCCACTGCCACACCCAGCACCGCCGGTTGAGGGGCACGCCGCAGGCGCGCGTCTCGAAACCATCCCTGCCGCCCTACCCCCTTGACGAACACCGCGAAGCGGAGCGTCTCGAAGCCTGGGAAACCGAGGCAGCTGCGCTGCCTCGGCGCTGGCGTCGCGGCGAACGCCCACCGGGCCTTCGCTTTCAGCTCCAGCGCGCCCCTTGAGGAACACCACGAAGCGGAGCGTCTCGGAACCCGGAAATCGAAGCGGCACACCCGCCTCGGCGCTGGGGCTATGCGCGCGCGTGGGCCTTGATCTTGGCGAACATGTCCTCGAGCAGGAAGCGCACGTCGACGGACTCCGCCACCCGCACCGAGCGACCTTCGACGGCGATGTTGGTCATGCGGGCATCCGCTCCGAAGACACGCACCTGCTGATGGCGCCACACGGCTCCGTGCGGGTTGAGCACGACGCTCACCGCGGGCGAGTCGCCCAGTGACCGGTACTCGATCTCGGGGTCGACGTGCTCGGCGTTGAACTCCTTGAGCTGCCTCACCAGGTATGCGCCGAGCTCGCCGTAGGGCGCCACGCGCTCGTCCAACTCGGCGTAGCCGACCGCGACCTGTGTGTAGACCGACATCGGAATCTGCCACACCGTCAACCGCGACCGGAACACCACGTTGGCCGATGGCACATCGTTGGACAGGTTGAACTCGCCGTGGTCCTCGCCACCCGCAATGCCGTCGTACGGCGTGCCGCCGATCCAGACCACGACGAGGTCGGGGTTGTCCGCGATCGACGGGTCGAGCAGCACCGCCGACGCCATGTCGGTCAACGGCCCGAGGAAGATCACGTACAGCGGCCCCGGCTTGTGCGCCTCTTCGATGATGAGGCGGGCACCGTCCGAATCGACGGGCGTGGCCTCGTCGGGCATCCTGTGCTCGGCGCCGTTCGCGACCCGGATGTCCGTGCCGAGGTCGAGCTTCCGCAACAGCAGATCCACCTCGTCGCGGCTGTCGAGCATGCTGCGAGAGCTGCGCCGGTCGCCGAAGTGGGCGGGCACGATGCCCCGGATGTCGAGCGACGGCGACAACAGCGCGTGGACGATCGCGTACTGGTCGTCGGCCTCATTCTTGGCGTCGGTGTTGATGATCAGGCGTTTCTTCATCCGTTGCGCTCCATCGGGTTCCGGTCGCCGGTCGTCCGGCGTCATCCTCGCATCATGAATCGTTTCATAGGGTCGCGGTCTGCCGCCATCCCGGGTCACGTACCCGTCGTCGCCGGAACCTCACCGGCGCCCGCCACCGTGCCACCCCTCCAAGGGTTTCAAAGTCAAAAGACGCGAACCAACCCACGAGCGTTCGCATCTTTTGACTTCCAAACGGGCCTGCGGTCGTGGTCGCCTCCGAGTTCTGGGCCGACGTTGTCGTCTCGGTGCCTCGATGCGACGACAAGGGACCCCAAAGTCACTGCCCATCGCGACATCCCGCCCCACACGCCCGGCGGAGGTCGTCTCGATTGCGAAAAACGCGGTTCACTGAGACGCGAGGCGCATCTTTTGCAAATCGAAACCGGGCGCGTCCCGCTACGGGCGACCCCGTGACGTGGGGCCGGTTGCGGTTGCCCCGCGGCGCCGGCGTCCGCCACCCCGCAGCTCCTCCCCCGGCGTCTCGAAGTCAAAAGATGCGAACCAATCCACGAACGTTCGCACTTTTTGACTTCCAAACGGCAGCGCGGCCGAGGTGGCCTCCGAGTTCTGGGCCGATGTTGTCGTCTCGGCGCCTCGACGCGACGACACGGGACCTCAAAGTCGCTGTGGGCGCCGGAGGGGCGCGGGCGGGAGCTGCGTGGGCGCCGGAGCGGCCCGGGCAGCCATGTCGTCGCTGGCCGCGATCCCCGCGACCGCCGCGACGCTCCATCCGTGCGCCGGCGGAGTGGTTTCGATTGCAAAAGACGCGGTTCGCTGGGACATG
>JBQCJQ010000229.1:0-2546 GCA_051952615.1 Humibacter sp. | reverse complement strand
TGGGGGTCGAGGTGCGCGGCCCCGGCTCGTACGGCCAAGGCGTCACCGGTTTCGTGCCAGCGCCGCTGGTCGTCGTGTGCGCGGGTGCCGTGAAGTCGGCGCAGCTGCTGATGCTCTCCGGCATCGGACCGGAGCGCAGGCTGTCGGCACTCGGCGTGCCCGTCGCTGTGGACGCACCGCGGGTCGGCCAGGCCTTCGGCGATCACCCGCAGGTGGTGATCGAGTGGCGGCCAGAGCGTCCGACATCCGCTCCGCCGGGCGGATGGCTGGGCGGTGCACTGCACACGGACGGCATCGAGGTGCTCGGCACGCTCAAGCCCATGGCCGCGCTGCTCGATGCCGAGCGTGCCGCGGACGAGAGCCCGCTGGCACTGATGACGAGCGTGATGGCACCGAGCAACCACGGTGTGGTCTCCCTGCGGTCCGCCGACCCCGACATGCCCCCACGGCTGGACTACCACTACCTCTCGTCCGGTGAGGACAGGCGGAGGATGCGGGACGCCGTGCGCCTGACCGTCGACCTGCTGAGGACGAAGGCGTGGAAAGAAGGCTCGGCGGGCGACACCGCTCCCGATCCCCGCACGCTCGCCGACGATGCCCTGCTGGATGCCTGGACCCGGGAACGTCTCGGCACGTCGCTGCACACCTGCGGCACGATCCCGTTCGGCGGCGACGACGCCTCGGTCGACGGCTTCGGACGAGTGCGGGGCGTCGACGGGCTCGTCGTCGCGGACACGTCGATCCTGCCGACGGCGCCGACCCGCGGACCTGCGGTCGCCGCGCTGCTCGTGGGCGCCGTCGTCGGGCGTGCCCTTGCGGAGTCTCCGGCGGGCGCGGGCGCATGAGCACACCGTCCGCCGACATCGAGGGCATCTCGGAGAACGGATACCCGATCTACCGGGTCGACCCGACGCGGTTCCCCGCACCGCGGCAGACCCGGCACGAGTTCCTCTCCGGCCTGCACCTCCTGCTGCAACCCCGCACCTACCTCGAGATCGGCGTGGCGGAGGGGTTCGGCCTCGAGCTCTCGAAGGCGACCACGATCGGGGTCGACCCCGAGCCGCGCATCTCGCGCACGCTCCCGGCCGACGTCGAGGTGGTGCGGCAGACCAGCGATGAGTTCTTCGCGGGTGACGATGCGCTGGCATCCTTCCATGGCGTGCCGCCCGACCTCGTCTTCATCGATGGGATGCACCTCGCGGAGTTCGCGCTGCGCGACTTCGTGAACGTCGAACGCCTCGCCGGCCCCGGCACGGTCGTGGTGTTCGATGATGTGCTGCCGCGACGCGCCGAGGAGGCCGCACGAGAGCGGGCGAGCGAGTACTGGACGGGCGACGTGTACAAGCTCGTCGGCATCCTGCGCGATCGGCGCCCCGATCTGGCGTGTGCGCTCGTCAACACCGATCCGACCGGAACCCTCGTCGTCGTCGGGCTCGATCCGCGTTCGACGGTGCTGACGGATGCCTACGACGAGTTCCTTGCCGGCATCCAGGCGCCAGATCCGCAACGGGTGCCGCCGAGCATCCTCGACAGGACTGCGGCGAACGACGCCCTCGACGCCCTGTGGTGGGATGGCTGGCCTTCGGTCGTCGCGGCACGCGACATCCACAGCGCGAGAATGCCGGGCGACGTCGTCGAACGCTTTCGCAAGCGGTTCGACGGCCCGGGTTCTCCGACGGTCGCGGGTTGAAGAGCGGTGGTCAGGCGCCGCCGGCCGTCACGATCGCGTCGGTGACGAAGCCCGCGAGCAGTCCGATCAGCACCCCGTAGGCGAGAAGGTCGCTGCGACGGGCCCTCATGCCCGTCCCGATCATCTGCATCACCACGTAGAGGATCGAGCCGGCCGCGAGCGTCAGGAACACGATGCTCACGGCATCGCTCGAGAAGAACGTGCCGACCCAGGTGCCGAAGAACGTCGGACCGCCGCCGATCACCGCGAGGAGCACGAGCTGTGCCCACGACGGGATGCGCCGCCGTCCGTGCTCGTCGACGTCGGCCGAGAGCGGGGCGACGATGCCGAAGCCCTCCGTCGCGTTGTGCAGAGCGAATCCGATCACGAGCACGACCGCGAGCTGGAGCTCACCCGATGCCGCGGACTGCCCGATCGCGAGACCCTCGGCGAAGTTGTGCAGGCCGATCCCGACCGCGATCAGCAGCGCCAGCTTGCGCGGCGGAAGGTGCTCCTCTCCGGAGCGCCGCACCATCCAGCGCTCGTACCAGGCCAGGCCGAGCAGCCCGACGGCGAGCCCGCCCGCGAACAGCAGGCCGTAGCCCACGACGGCGCCGAGGTCGTTCTTGCCCGCGTGGATGTCGCCGAGGCCGACATCGATCGGCTCCCACGCGTGCGCCAGCACGTCCCACAGCAGGAACAGCAGCACGCCCGCCGCGATCGCGTTGAGCATCGTACGCAGCACCGGCGCCGGGGTGCGCAGACGACCGAGCGGCATGCCGAGCATGATCGTCGCGCCGGCGAGGAAGCCGAGCAGCAGGGTCGTGGAAAGGGCCATGGGGCTTGCTCCCTAAGGTTAGGCAAGCCTTATCTTAGT
>JBQCJQ010000228.1:0-2507 GCA_051952615.1 Humibacter sp. | reverse complement strand
GACCGACGACCACCTCGCCCGAGCGGGCCGCGTGATGGAGATGCTCAGCGAGCACCAGTGCGAGGGATGGCTGGAGGGTTACCTGCTCACCGGCCGGCACGGGCTGTTCAACTGCTACGAGGCGTTCATCCACATCATCGACTCGATGTTCAACCAGCACGCCAAGTGGCTGAAGGTCACGCGCCAGATCCCGTGGCGCCGGCCGATTTCGAGCCTGAACTACCTGCTCTCCAGCCATGTCTGGCGACAGGATCACAACGGCTTCAGCCACCAGGATCCGGGGTTCATCGACCACGTCGTCAACAAGAGCGCCGACGTCGTGCGCGTGTACCTGCCGTTCGACGCCAACACGCTGCTGTCCACATACGACCACTGCCTGCGCTCCGTCGACTACGTGAACGTCGTCGTCGCCGGCAAGCAGCCCACCGCCAACTGGCTCACCATGGACCAGGCGATAGCGCACTGCACGCGCGGGCTCGGCATCTTCGAGTGGGCGGGAACCGAAGAAGACGGCGAATCGCCCGACGTCGTGCTCGCGGCAGCCGGCGACATCCCGACCCTCGAGGTTCTCGCCGCCGCGCAGCTGCTGCGCGAGGAGATCCCCAACCTGAGGGTGCGCGTCGTCAATGTCGTCGATCTGATGCGGCTGCAGTCCGAGTCGGAGCATCCGCACGGCCTCTCCGATCGGGAGTTCGATGCGATCTTCCCCGCCGACCGGCCGTGCGTCTTCGCCTACCACGGGTACCCGTGGCTCATCCATCGCCTCACCTACCGCAGGCACGGCCACGACAACCTGCACGTGCGCGGGTACAAGGAGAACGGCACGACGACGACGCCGTTCGACATGGTGATGCTCAACGATCTCGATCGCTACCACCTGGTCATCGACGTGATCGACCGCGTGCCAGGACTGTCCCAGCGGTACGCCGAGCTGCGGCAGCGCATGCAGGATGCCCGCCTCGCCGCCCGCCAGTACACACGCGAGCACGGGGAGGACATCCCGGAGGTCGCCAACTGGACGTGGGGCGCAGGTCGCCTGGGCCATGATCAAGACAGTGCGGAAGAGACCGTCAACCTTTCGACGGACACAGGAGGAGACAACGCGTGAGGTCGGTGTACATCACCTCGGCTGAGGGACGCAGTGGCAAGTCGACGGTGGCGCTCGGCGTCGTCGACCTGTTGCTGAGGCAGGGGCGCAAGGTCGGGGTGTTCCGGCCGATCGCGCGGTCGACCTCCGAGCGCGACTACGTGCTCGACCTGCTGCTCGGCATCGACGGTGTGCACGGCGACTACGACGACTCCATCGGCGTCACCTACGACGACGTGCATGCGGATGCCGACGCCGCCCTCGCCCGCATCATCGACCGGTACAAGGCGGTGGAGTCATCCAGCGACGTCGTCGTGATCGTCGGCAGTGATTACACCGACGTCGGCACTCCCACCGAGCTCGGCTACAACGCGCGCATCGCCGCCAACCTGGGCGCACCTGTGCTGCTCGTGCTCGGCGGACGCAGCGGACACGGCGTCGACGAGCGACTCGGTCAGGCGGATGCCCGCACGGCCGACGAGCTCCGGCAGCTCGCCGAGGTGGCATCCACCTCGCTGCGAGCAGAGCACGCCGACCTGCTCGGAGTCGTCGTCAACCGCGCAGACCCCGAGGCAACCAACGCGATCGAGGATGCCGTCGCCGTCGGAATCGGCCTCGCGCGTTCCCCGCAGGCCCCGGAGCCCGCTGAAGGCGCGCGTCTCGAAACCCCCACCTCCCGCCAACCGGCGGATCCGGGCCGACCGCTGGTGTGGGCCATCCCCGAGGACCCGGTGCTGGTCGCGCCGTCGGTTCGCGCCATCATGGCGGCCGTCGACGGCACGCTGCTGCGCGGGGATGACGCACTTCTCGACCGCGAGGCCGTCGGGGTCGTCGTCGCGGCGATGTCGATGGAGAACGTGCTCCCTCGCCTGATCGAGGGGTCCGTCGTTGTCGTGCCCGGCGACCGCACCGAGGTACTGCTCGCCGTGCTGATGGCGAACGCGGCGGGCACGTTCCCGTCCATCGCGGGCATCCTGCTGAACGGAGGCTTCGACCTGAGCGAGCCCATCACCCGGCTGCTCTCCGGGCTGCGCTCGCCGCTGCCCATCATCGCGTCGCCCTACGGGAGCTACGAGACGACGGTGAGGGTGACGCACACCCGAGGACGCCTGGCGGCCGACTCCGACCGCAAGCGTCAGACCGCCTTGCAGCTGTTCGCCGACAACATCGACACCGCGCGGCTTCTCGCAGCCCTCGACGTCACGCGGTCGCCGATCGTCACGCCGCTGATGTTCGCGTACGAGCTCGTCGAGCGCGCTCGCAGCGATCGCAAGCGCATCGTGCTGCCGGAGGGTGGGGATGACCGCATCCTGCGCGCCGCCGACATCGTGCTCTCCCGGGGAATCGCCGACCTGACGATCCTCGGCGAGGAGGCCGACGTACGTGCCCGAGCGGCGGAACTCGGTCTCGAGTTGGCGAG
>JBQCJQ010000227.1:0-6906 GCA_051952615.1 Humibacter sp. | reverse complement strand
TCGGCGACACGCTGCTGGTCGCACGTTCGGCTCTGAAACTGTCGGGCAACCAGCGATCCGACGAGGAGCGCATCGACCCGGTCTTCACCGAGATCATCGGTGCGCACACCCGCCGCATGGACGCGCTGGGCCTCACCGCCTGAACACCTCACGGCCTGAACGCCTCACGGCGTGTTCGCCTCACGGCCTGAACGCCTCACGGCGTGTTCGCCTCACGGCCTGATCGGCCGCGTGAGACTTCGACCTATCAAGTGAGACTTGGGCTACGGGACGATACTTCGCGCATAGGCAGAAGTCTCATCCCGTACCCCAAGTCTCAGGGTGACGGCATCAGGCGCAGCCCCGGCCGGACTCAGGCTCCGGTCGACTGAACGCCCGTGTGGGTGAGGCGGCGCAGTCGCGAGTCGTCTGCGCGGTTGCGGAGCGCGCCGAACAGCAGGTCGACGCCGACGGTGATGATCGCCGTGCCGATGATGGTGATCCACCAGATCCAGCCGGCGTTCCACTTGAAGCCCGCCCAGGTCAGTCCGACCCAGAGCGCCGCGGAGACAACCGCCCCCACCGCGGGAATCAGCACGCTGCCGTGCTCGTGCCGGTAGGGCAGCGTGTAACGGGCGATCAGTCCGATGATCGCGCCGCCGAGCGTGATGAAGAGAAGCTCCATGGGCTGTGCCTTCGTGGTTCGCGGATGTGCCATCGGCGGGCCGCCGTGCCGTTGTCGGCAGTCGGGCCCGCCGGGCCAGGTTACGCGACGAAGCCGACGCGGCGCGATTCCTCGCTGCCGACCTGGATGTAGGCGATGCCGGCGGTCGGCACGATGTAGAGGCTGCCGTGCTCGTCGCGCAGCTGAAGGGTGCTCTCGCCTCCGCCGAGTGCGGCGCTCACGGCCGCCTCGATCTCCGCGGCCGACTGGCCGGACTCGAAGCTGAGCTCACGGGGGGCGTTGACGATTCCGATGCGAATTTCCACGAAGGGCCTTCCGTTGTGTCGTGCGAGGGATGCCCGCCGCGTCGTCGTCTCTCGTCGGCGTCGGCTGAGCATCCGTCAGTCACACTACGGCAGGCGCTCGACGCGGTTCGAGCAGTTCACTGACGGCAGAAAAAGGCCGAATCCGGGCCAGATACCGCCGGCGTGCCCCGACCCGATGGACGGAGTGACGCGATGCCAGAGGGTCGCCCCGGCGATGTCGGAGGCCGCGCCTATCGTGAAATCCGTGCCTCAGCAACAGCCCGAACTCGACGCATCGCAACGTGCGGTTCTCGCACTCGACGCCACCGAGTCGGCGCTCGTCGTCGGGGCACCGGGAACGGGAAAGACCACGACGCTTGTCGAGCTGGTGGCCGATCGGGTGCATCGCCTCGGATTCCCCGCGGAGTCGGTGCTGGCGCTGGCGTTCGACCGGGCGAGCGCGACCCGCCTGCGCGACCGGCTGGGGCTGCGCGTCGGTGAAGCGGTGAACGGTCCACTCGCTCGCACGGTGTCGTCGCTCGCCTTCGACATCGTCGCCCAGGCCGCCATCGAGGCCGGCGGTGAGCCCCCGACCCTGCTGACCGGGGCAGAGCAAGACGCAGATGTCGCCGCCCTCCTCGCAGGACAGGTCGAAGACGGTGTCGGGCCCGACTGGCCGGAGCCTCTGAACGAGGCGGTACGCGGTCTCCGGTCGTTCCGCACCGAGCTGCGCGAGCTCATGATGAGAGCGACGGAGCACGAGATCACGCCGGAACGCATGCGCGTGCTCGGCGTCGAGCACGGGCATCCCGAGTGGATCGCGGCGGCCGACTTCATCGATGACTACCTCGGATCGATCACGAGCGCCCGTCCCGACCAGCTCGACGCGGCAGAGCTGGTGCGTTACGCCGTCGCAGCGATCGAGCGGGGCGACGTGAGCGACGCCGTCGATCGCGTGCGTCTGGTCGTCGTCGACGATCTCCAGGAAGCGACGGAGTTGGGACTCGCACTGTTGCGGGCCCTCGAATCGCGCGGCGCGTGCGTCGTGGCGTTCGGCGATCCGGACGCCGCGACCAGCGTCTTCCGCGGCGGTTCCGCCGACGTCGTCGCGCGCTTCGGTGGCAGGATGCCCGTGCATTTCTTGCGCGTTGCGCATCGACAGCCCGCAGCGCTTCGCGACCTCACGTGTTCCATCACGGAGCGCATCGGAACGGCCGGGATCGTCGGACATCGAGGGGCGTTGCCCGCTCCGGTCGACGACGACGGCTTGTTGCCGCTTCTCACGATCGAGGCGCCGACACCGGCGCGCGAGTGGTCAGCGATAGCGGGCCTCTTGCGCGAGCGGCACCTGATCGACGGCATCCCGTGGTCGCGCCTGGCGGTCGTGGTGCGCTCGGGTTCGCTGCTCGACGGGGTGACCAGAGCGCTCTCCGCGGGGGAGGTGCCGACCCGCAGCACATCGGCGGGAACCGCGCTGCGCGACGATCCGGCGGCGCGGGCCTTGCTCGAACTCGTCGATCTCGCGGTCGGCCGTTCGGAACTCGACGTCGAGGGGGTGACGGCTCTGCTGCTCGGTCCGTTCGGTGGGCTCGACCGGCTGGCGCTCCGTCGACTGCGCGTCGCATTGCGCACGGAGGAGGTCGCCTCAGGCGGCGACCGCGCTGCCGACGCACTTCTCGTCGAGGCGATGGCTGCGCCCGGCCGACTGGCGACGATCGATCACCGCATCGCGCGTGAGGCGGATCGGCTCGCGCGCGTGCTGGACGCGGTACGCACTTCGTCCGCGGCGGGAGCGGGGATCGAGGAGCTGTTCTGGGTGGTGTGGGAGAAGTCGGCAGTCGGCCCCCGCTGGCGACAGGCGGCGTCCGGAACCGGAATGGCGGCATCCGAAGCGAACCGCAATCTCGACGGAGTGGTTGCGCTGTTCACGGCGGCGAAGCGCTTCAGCGAACGCGAGCCAGACTCTCCGCCGTCGGTGTTCCTCGCACGCATGCTCGACGCCGACGTTCCAGAAGACACACTGTCGCCGACGGGCTCGACCGAGTCGGTGCTCGTTGCCACGCCGTCTGGTGTGGTCGGTAGAGAGTTCGACGTGGTCGTGGTCGCCGGACTGCAAGAGGGGGTGTGGCCCGACCTTCGAGTTCGCGGCACGCTGTTGAACACCGACGCGCTCGTTCGCACGGCTGCGGGGGAGCCGCCGGTGGTCATCGACGCCCGCAAGCAGGTTCTGGCAGACGAACTGCGGATGTTCACGGTGGCAGTCTCGCGTGCGAGCAGGCAGGTCGTGCTTGCGGCGGTCTCCGATGACGATGAGCAGCCGAGCGTGCTCTTCGGCCTGGCCCCGCGTGGCACCCCGAGTGTGAGCGCCGCTGCTCAGCCCATGACGCTTCGTGGTCTCACCGGATTGCTGCGTCGCGAGCTCACGAGCGACCTGGCGACGGACACCGGCCGCAATGCTGCCGCCTCGGGGCTCGCGGAGCTCGCCGCAGCGGGCGTTCCAGGGGCAGACCCGGCCCAGTGGCACGGTCTGGCCGCGCCGTCGAGCACCGCGGAGCTGTTCGACGAAGACGAGACCATCCCGGTGTCTCCGTCGCGCATCGAGGCCATCGAGGACTCGCCGCTCGACTGGTTCCTCGACGAGATCGCCGGCTCGTCCACGAGTACCGCGATGGGAATCGGAACCATCGTGCACTGGGCGATGGAGACGGCCGACGACCCGTCGGTCGACGTCCTCTTCGCCGCGGTCGAGTCGCGATGGAAGGAGTTGGTGTTCGAAGCGCCGTGGATCGCGGCCAGGGAGAAGCGCGCGGCACGCCGGCTGGTGAGCGGCGTCGCCGAATACCTCGTCGACGCCGAACGCGCTGGCACGCGGGTGGTGGCCGCCGAGCAGCGGTTCACGCTCGACGTCGGGCGCGCCCAGGTGCACGGCATGATCGACCGCATCGAGGCGGATCCGTCCGGTGGCGTGACGATCGTCGACCTCAAGACGGGCGCGCCGCAGACCAGTCCGGCGAAGCTCGCGACGATGCCGCAGCTCGGCGTCTATCAGCTTGCATATGCCTCTGGGCAGCTCGATGAGCTGTGCGAGCCGTTCGCGCCGCACAGGGCCGCCGGCGCGAAGCTGTTGTTCGTGCGCGAGGGCGTGCGGGGCAAGTCGTACCGGGAGGGCGAGCAGGCAGTGCTCGACGACGAGGGGCTCGAGGGCTTCAGGGAACGCATCCGCCAGGCCGCGACTGCGATCGCCGTCGCGGAGTTCGAGGGCCGCGCCGAGGTCGTCGACCGCGGACCGTTCGCTGCGGTGCGCCGCCTGCACAGGGTGAAGGCGGTGAGCAGTGACTGAGACGGTCAGCGCGGATGCCATCGCCGACGCTCTCGGCAGCCATCGGCCTACCCCGCAGCAACGGGCGGTCATCGAGTCGCCACTCCGACCGGCACTCGTCGTTGCTGGAGCGGGCAGCGGCAAGACGGAGACCATGGCGTTCCGGGTGCTCTGGCTCCTGGCCAATCGTCTGGTCGAGCCCGGCCAGGTGCTCGGTCTCACGTTCACGCGCAAGGCGGCGGGGGAGCTGCGGGAGCGCATCAGGGATCGCGTCGCACGTCTTGCGGATGCCGGTCTGATCGACGAGCCCGATGTGTTCGACCCGCCGCAGGTGTCGACGTACAACGCGTTCGCGAACACCCTGTATCGCGACAACGCGCTGCTACTCGGCAGAGAGAGCGACGGCGCCGTGCTCGGCGAACCGTCCGCGTGGCAGCTCGCGAGGACCGTGGTCGTCGGCAGCGATGACGCCAGACTTCACGAGCTCGATCAGTCCGTCGACGCGGTCACCCGCGCCGTGCTCGAGCTGGCGCACTCGCTGGGCGAGAACACGGCCGACCGGCACCGGGTGGCGGCGATGGCGACGGAGTTCGCCGCCATCGAGGAGCTCCCGAACGGCGGGCGAGGCGCGTACGAGAAGGAGGTCGTCGAGCCCGCGCGTGCGGTCGGTCACCTACCCCTGCTGCTCGACCTCGCCGCCGAGTTCGACGCGGCCAAGACCCATCGCGGTCTGGTGGAGTACTCCGATCAGGTGGCACTCGCCCTGGAGATCGTGCGACGGTCGAGTGACGTGGCCGAGGGCATCCGTGACCGTCACCGGGTAGTGCTGCTCGACGAGTATCAGGACACGTCCGTTGTGCAGACCCGGCTGCTCGCCGAGCTCTTCGCCGGCACCGCCGTGATGGCCGTCGGCGACCCGCATCAGTCGATCTACGGATGGCGCGGTGCCAGCGCCTCCAACCTCGACCACTTCGCCACGGCGTTCGGTGCGGGTGACGCCCAGCGGTTCTCCCTGACGACGAGCTGGCGCAACGGCACGAGCATCCTCGACGCCGCCAACCTGCTGGTCGAGCCGCTGACCGCTCGCTCACGAGTCGCCGTCGCAGCCCTGACGCCATCGCCGGCGGCAAGCACGCGGCCCGTCGATGCGCTCTTCGCCGAGACCGTCAGCGACGAAGCGGATGCCGCAGCCCGTTGGCTGAAGGAGCGGCTCGCCGAGGGCGCCGGCGACCGGCGCGGTGCGGTGAACGCGCCGCCCAGTGCTGCGATGCTGTTCCGCTCCAGGTCGACGCAGGCGGCGTTCACCGCGGCGCTCAGGCAGTACGGGGTTCGTTACCACGTGCTCGGCGTCGGCGGCCTCCTCGCCGAGCCCGAGATCGCCGACCTGGTCTGCGCCCTTCGCGTCGTGGACGACCCGACGGCCGGCTCGGAGCTGTTGCGCCTGCTCGCGGGGTCCAGGTGGCGCATCGGCGTGCGCGACCTGCGCGGCCTGCGGCAGGCGGCGAGGTGGCTTGCCGAGCACGACTACCGGCAGCAGCGGCTCGACGACGACGTGCGGTCCGCGCTGCGCGCAAGCGTGATCGACAGCGAGCAGGCATCCATCGTCGACGCACTCGACGCGCTGGTGCACGCTCCGGACGGTCACCGAATGCTCGAGGGCATCTCACCGGTCGGGCTTTCCAGGATGCGCGACGCCGGCCGCCTTTTCGCCCGTCTTCGCGCCCGAAGCGGTCTCGGCCTGCTCGACTTCGTCACCCTGGTGGAGCACGAGCTCGGGCTCGACATCGAGCTCGCCGCGAACGAGACGCGCACGGGTGGACGGGGGGCGCTCGACGCCTTCTTCGATGCGCTCGCGGACTATCTCGCCGTGAGCGAGACCGCCGGCCTGCCCGGATTCCTCGGATGGCTGCGTGAGGCGGAACGACGCGACACCCTCACGCCTCGCAGCGAGAAGCCCGAGCCCGGCACGGTGCAGATCCTGACGGTGCACGGGTCGAAGGGGCTCGAGTGGGACCACGTGGTGGTGCCGAGGCTGGTCGAAGGCGAGCTTCCGTCCACGCCGGTGGAAGGCACCAACGCATGGCTCGGGTTCGGTCGACTGCCGTGGGAGTTCCGTGGCGACGCCGACGAGCTGCCGCGCTTCGACTGGCGCGGGGCGACCACGCGCAAAGAAGTGAGGGATGCCCGCGACGCGTTCAAGCGGGAGGTCGGCGATCACTACGAGCGTGAGGAGCGCCGCCTCGCCTACGTCGCCGTGACGAGGGCTCGGTACGGCCTGCTCCTCACCGGCTCGTTCTGGGCGTCGCAGCTGCGACCACGCCGCCCGAGCCGCTATCTCGTCGAGCTCGCCGAGGCGGGTATCGTGCCGCAGTTGCCCGATGCTCCCGTCAGCGAGGAGAACCCCCTCGGCGACGGCGAGGAGACGATCAGATGGCCCCTCGACCCGCTTGGCGGGAGGCGCGACGTCGTCGAACGCGCCGCTCGGCTGGTACGCGCGGCGGAGCCGGGGCGGTCGGGACGCTGGGCCCGCGACCTCGAGGTGCTGCTCGCGGAGCGCGACCGCATGCTGCGGGCGTCGACGGAGATTGCGCTGCCCACGCGCATCCCGGCATCGCGGTTCAAGGACTACGTGTCGCGTC
>JBQCJQ010000226.1:0-4694 GCA_051952615.1 Humibacter sp. | reverse complement strand
TCCATGGCCGACATGGCCAACCTCGCCAAGGTGGAACGCTGCTGGCGGGAACTGGGCGAAGTGCTCAAGGTGGAAGAGGAAGTCACTCCCGTCACCTACATCAACTCGGCCGCCGACCTGAAGGCCTTCTGCGGCCGCCACGGCGGCATCGTGTGCACCTCGTCGAACGCCTCGACCGTGTTGCGGTGGGCGTTCGAGCGCGGCAAGCGCGTGCTCTTCTTCCCCGACCAGCACCTGGGCCGCAACACGGCGAAGGCCATGGGCATCCCTGTGGAGCTGATGCCGATGTGGAACCCGCGCAAGAGCCTCGGGGGCAACGACGTCGACTCGCTGAACGCGGCGAAGGTCATCCTCTGGCAGGGCTTCTGCTCCGTGCACAAGAGGTTCTCGGTGTCGCAGATCGAGCAGGCGAGGGCGGAGTACCCCGGTGTGCGCGTGATCGTGCACCCCGAGTGCTCGATGGAGGTCGTCGACGCCGCAGACGAGTACGGCTCGACGGATTACATCGTGAAGGCCATCCAGGCGGCGCCCGCGGGCTCGACGTTCGCGATCGGCACCGAGATCAACCTGGTGCAGCGCCTGGCCGCCGAGTACCCGCAGCACACGATCTTCTGCCTCGACTCGGTGGTGTGCCCGTGCTCGACGATGTACCGCATCCACCCCGGATACGTCGCGTGGGTGCTCGAGTCGCTCGTGGCCGGTGAGGTCGTGAACCAGGTAAGCGTCTCCGCGGAGGTCGCCGCCGACGCCAGGGTCGCGCTCGAGCGGATGCTCGCCGCGCGCCCCGACACGACGATGGCGGCATGACGTGGCCGGGGGGATGGTGAGCACAGCGCCGCGCACGAGCCGACCGCGCGTGATCGTGGTGGGCAGCGGCATCGCCGGACTCACCGCGGCACTGCGTGCGAGCGCCTTCGCGGAGGTGACGGTGGTCACCAAGTCCGCCGCGACGGAGAGCAACACGCTGTACGCCCAGGGCGGCATCGCCGCAGCGTTGTTCGACGACGACAGCGCTGAGCTGCACATCGCCGACACCCTGCGCGCAGGGGCAGGACTGAACGACGAGGATGCCGTGCGCATCCTCTGCACCGAGGGCCCAGGCCTCGTGCGCGAGCTGATCCGGTTCGGTGTGCCGTTCGACCGCGACGGCGATGACCTGGCGCGTGGTCTCGAAGCCGCGCACTCGCGGGCCCGGGTTCTGCACGCGGGCGGAGACGCGACCGGACGGGCGATCGAGTTGTCGCTGTTCGCGCGGCTGGCGGCGTCCGGCGTACGCGTGGTGGAGCACGCCATGCTCACCGACCTCGTGCTCGACGGCGGTCGGGTGACCGGGGTGCGCACCTTCGACGGGCGAGTGACCACGACGCTGCCCGCCGAGGCGGTCATCCTGGCGACCGGCGGCGCCGGCAGGCTCTACGCGCACACCACGAACCCCGTCGTCGCGACGGGCGACGGTACTGCCGCGGCCTGGCGGGCGGGTGCCGAGCTCGCCGACCTGGAGTTCTACCAGTTCCACCCGACGGCGCTTGCGATCCCCGGCGGAACGCTGGTGTCCGAGGCCGTGCGCGGCGAAGGCGCAGTACTGCTGGATGCCGCAGGTGAGCGCTTCATGACGCGTGTGCACCCCGACGCCGAGCTCGCCCCACGCGACGTCGTCGCCAGGGCGATCGCCGCGACCATGGCCGCGCAGGCCGGGGCCCCCGTGCTGCTGGACGCGACGGCACTCGGCCGTGAATTCCTCGCCAAGCGATTCCCGACGATCCAGGCGGCGACGCGCGCGGCCGGGTACGACTGGGCGCGCGAGCCGATCCCCGTCACGCCTGCCGCGCACTACTGGATGGGCGGCGTGAAGACGGATGCCTGGGCGCGCACGAGCCTGCCCGGGCTGTTCGCCGTCGGGGAGGTCGCCTGCACTGGTGCGCAGGGCGCGAACCGGCTGGCATCCAACTCGCTTCTCGAGGGCCTCGTCTTCGCCGCGCGCGCCGTGGACGCCATCGGGGCGGACGAGCTCCCGCTGTCCCGAACGGTTCAGGCGTCCGAGCGGGTCTCGGGCGCTGCGGGCCGGTTCGCCGGTTCCGAGCAATCGGACCGCGGACACGGTGCCGACCGGAGCCTTGGCGACAAGGTGCGCGACGTCATGTGGCACCACGTCGGCGTCGAACGCAGCGGAGAGGGCCTCGCGGTGGCTGTCGATGTGCTCGAGGAGCTTGCAGCACCGTCATCCGCCCCGCTCACGGTGCCGCAGCACGAAGACCGCAACCTGCTCATGCTCGGCACTCTGGTCGCTCGCGCGGCGCTCGCCCGCGAAGAGTCGCGCGGTGCCCACTTCCGCAGCGACTTTCCCGACACCGCGGAGATCGCGGAGCACAGTCTCGTCATCCGCGACTCCGTCATCATCGGTGACGCCGACGAGCACATCTTCGCCCGGGAGGGCATGGCCGGAAAGGCGGTCGCCGCGTGCTGACCACACAGATCATCGACCGCGTCGTGCAGACCGCACTCGACGAAGACGCGCCGTGGGGCGATGTCACGAGCGAGCTGTTCATCCCAGCCGAGGCGACCGCGTCGGCCGAGCTCGTGGCCCGCGAGCCCGGCGTCTTCGCCGGCGGCGAGGTGGTGGAGCGCACCATGCATGCGGTCGACCCGTCGCTCGTGGTCGAGCTGCTCGTGGCGGACGGGGACGCGTTCGACAAGGGACAGACGCTCGGACGCGTGAAGGGGTCAGCGCGGGGCATCCTGCGTGCCGAGCGCATCGCCCTCAACCTCGTGCAGCGCATGAGCGGCATCGCAACGCTCACGTCGAAGTACGTCGCGCTGACCGCCGGAACGGATGCCCGCATCGTCGACACCCGCAAGACCACGCCGGGCCTGCGCGCGCTGGAGCGTCACGCCGTGGTCTGCGGAGGCGGCCGCAACCACCGCAACTCCCTCTCCGATGCGGTGATGGCGAAGGACAACCACCTCGCGGTGCTCACCGCAGGAGGAATGTCGCTGACCGACGCGATCCGCTCCGTGCGCGGCCGGCTCGGCCACACCACCCACATCGAGGTCGAGGTCGATCGCATCGATCAGATCGAGCCCGTGCTGGCAGGCGGAGTCGACACGATCATGCTCGACAACTTCACGATCGACGAGCTGCGTGAAGGCGTCGCACTGGTCGCCGGGCGCGCGATCATCGAAGCCAGCGGAAACGTCAACCTCGACACGGTGGCAGCGATCGCCGCAACGGGAGTGGATGTGATCTCGGTCGGCGCCATCACGCACAGCGTGCGCTCCCTCGACATCGGGCTCGACGTGACGATCGGATGACCACGAATTCCGTGCTCTACCTCGACGCGGCGGCAACCACGCCGGTTCGTCGCGAAGCGCTGGAGGCGGCGTGGCCGTACCTCTCGGGCGACTTCGGCAACCCGTCGAGCACGCACGAGCTCGGACGCAGGGCCGCTGTCGCACTGAAGGATGCCCGTGCCGAGGTCGCACGGGTGCTGGGCGCTCGCGCGTCCGAGGTCGTGTTCACCTCGGGCGGGACCGAGGGCGACAACCTCGCGATCAAGGGCATCGCGCTCGGGGCGCCGCGCGGCAGGCACATCGTGACCGCCGCGACGGAGCACGAGGCGGTGCTCGAATCCGTAGACCACCTTCGCCGGGTGCACGGATTCGAGGTGGATCTCGTGCCTCTCGACGAGTACGGGCGCGTCACCGCCGACGCGTTGCGCTCGGTGCTGCGAGCCGACACCACGCTGGTCAGCATCGCGTACGCGAACAACGAGATCGGCACGGTGCAGCCCATCGCGGCGCTGGCCGAGGCCGCTCACGACGTCGGCGCGCGGTTCCACACCGATGCCGTGCAGGCCGCCGGCCGGCTCTCGCTGAACGTGCACGAGCTCGGGGTGGACGCGCTGTCCTTTTCGGGCCACAAGGTCGGAGCGCCCAAGGGGTCCGGCGCCCTATTCCTGCGCGGCGGGATGTCGATCGAGCCTCTGCTGAGCGGCGGTGGGCAAGAACGAGGCCGTCGCTCCGGCACGGAGAACGTGGCGTTCGCTGTGGCGCTGGCGACGGCGCTGGGTGCTGCATACGCCGCCGCGCCGGCAGAGGCTGATGCCGGCGACTCGCGTCTCCAGGGTCGAACGGCAGACGCGGTGCGCGACGGGTTCGTGTCTCGGGTGCTGACCACGGTGCCTGGTGTGCGGCTCACCGGGCATCCGACCGAGCGAATCCCCGGCCACGCGTCGTTCGTGATCGACGGCGTGAACGGCGAGACCGTGCTGCTCGAGCTGGAGCGACGCGGAGTGCTCGCTTCGAGCGGGTCGGCGTGCGCGGCGGGACGGAGCGACCCCTCGCATGTGCTCCCCGCGATCGGGCTGCCCGACGAGCTCGCGACCACGGCCATCCGTTTCAGCTGGACCGATGCCCCGGCATCCGATCTCGACCGCGCCGCGGAGGCGTTGGCCGAGTCCGTCGCGGTGGTTCGCTCGCTCTGAGCGCCGGTCATTCAGGGCAGGCCGCAAGCCCCGCACCACTCCGGCAGGATGGTGGGATGACGGCATCCGAGATCATCCCCGCCCACCTTCTCCCCATGCTGACCGAGCCGAACTTCGGCTTTCTCGGCACGGTCCGCCCGGATGACACGGTGCAGGTGAACCCGATGTGGTTCGAGTTCGACGGTGAGAACATCCGGTTCACGCACACCACGA
>JBQCJQ010000225.1:0-3293 GCA_051952615.1 Humibacter sp. | reverse complement strand
CGCCTGTCGGCGACAGCCACCACGATGCGTCAGGTCTCTGGTGAATCCCGCACCAAGGAGCAGCTGCGCGCCGATGCGCTCGTGGCCTGGGCGAGCGGGGACGGTACGCCGGCAGCGACCACTGTTCAGCCGATCGTCCTGATCGATGCGGAGGGCAGGTTTGCCGAGCTCCTCGGCTATGGTCCTGTCGACCCGCGATCGGCCGCCGCGAGCCTGCGCGATGCGCCTTCATTCCGGCGGCTTCTGAACGATCCAGTCGCGCCGGCGCGGCTTTCTCTGGACCGGCGCAGTTACCGCCCGACCGCCGAGCAGCGCCGCTGGCTGAAACTCCGCTACGGACTCGACGACGACGCCGGGCCGTTCCTCGCGCCGGACGCCGAACTCGACCATGTGGTCGAGTATCACGACGGATGTCGCGAATCTCGTCCCGCTGAAGAAGCGACTCCACCGGCTCAAGTCGGTCACGCGCATCCGCCTCGATCCGAAGCCGGAAGGTGGCATTCGCGTGCGTACGCCGACCGGCTACGACAGCGATCCGCCACCGTTCTGACGATCCAAGTGCCAGGACGCGCCGTGACCTCAGGCGCCGCTACCTCGGGAATCGATACCGCTGGCGCCGCCCCCTTAGGACTTGCCTCCGGAGGCGATGAAGGCCTCGAGCGCCTTCGTGTCGGTGATGCTTCCCCCGTATTGATGGCCGTTCACGAGCACGGTCGGGGTCTGCTGGATCGACTTGATGTCCGAACCGGGGATCGGCCCGCTCACCGCGGCCTGCGTGTTGGCGGTCAGCCATGCCTCGTACTTGTGCGAAGCGATGCAGGAGTCCACATCGGTCACGCCCACGCCGTGCGCCAACGACGTCAGCTTGGCGTCGGTCAGCCCGGACGAGCCTTCCTCCGGCTGGTTGGCGTACAACGCCGCGAGGTAGGTGAGCGTCGCTTTGGGATCGGATGCCGCGACGCACGTCAGGGCGCTTCCTGCGCGCGACGAGTAGTTCGTGCCCTGCGAGTTGCGGTCGAGGAAGTTCAGCGGGTGGATGCTCAACGTGATGGTTCCGTCGTTGACCAGCTGAGCGAGGGCTCGGCCGTTGGCCTTCTCGAACTCACCGCAGAACGGGCACATCGGATCGATGTAGGTAGCGACGCTGGTCTTGCCGTCGCCGACGACCAGGGCGCCCTTGTCGAAGTTCGCCGCCCCGGTCACGCCGGTCGGCAGCTTCCCCGTGCTCGACGGCGCGGGAGTGCCGCTCGACGGCGTGCAGGCAGCGAGCACCACGACGATGGCCGCACCCAGCACGAGAGCGCCGATGCGCTTGGCGATGTTCCTGGTCATCCCTCGTGAACCTCCGTCAGTGAGCGACGGCCGTGCTGATCTTGGCGAGCAGGCCGTTGACGAACTTGGCCGAGTCATCCGTCGACAGCGTGGTCGCCTGGTCGACTGCCTCGGAGATCGCGACCCCGTCGGGCACCTCGGGGTTGTAGAGCAGCTCCCAGACGCCCATCCGCAGGATGGCGCGGTCGACGGCGGGCATCCGCTCCAGCGTCCAGCCCTGCGAGTAGGTCTGGATCAGCTCGTCGATCTCGTCGCTGTGGTCGATGACGCCGTCGACGATCTCGCGGGCGTACAACCACGACGCCTCGCGCGCCGGCTCGCTCGCCGCACGCTGTGCCGCATCGGCCAGAGCTTTGGTGAGCGGGATGTCGCGCACATCGGCGCTGTAGAGCAGGTCGATGGCGCGCTTGCGAGCCTTGGTCCTGGCGCTCACTAGTCGTTGACGCGACCGAGGTAATCCCCGGTGCGGGTGTCGACCTTGACCTTGGTGCCGGTCTCGAGGAACAGCGGAACCTGGATCTGGTAGCCCGTCTCGACCGTCGCCGGCTTGGTGCCGCCCGTCGAGCGGTCGCCCTGCAGGCCCGGCTCGGTGTACGTGATCTCGAGCACGACGGATGCCGGCAACTCGACGTACAGCGGGTTGCCGTTGTTCATCGCGATCGTCACGTTCTGGTTCTCCAGCATGAAGTTCGCCGCGTCGCCGACGACCGTGCCCGGCACAGTGAACTGGTCGTAGTCGCTGGTGTCCATGAACACGAAGCCGTCGCCGTCGCTGTACAGGTACTGGTACTCGCGGCGGTCGACGTTCTCGAACTCGAGCTTGGTTCCCGCGTTGTACGTGCGGTCGACGACCTTGCCGCTCACCACGTTCTTGAGCTTGGTGCGCACGAACGCGCCGCCCTTGCCCGGCTTGACGTGCTGGAACTCGATGACGGTCCAGAGCTGGCCGTCGATGTTGAGGACGGCGCCGTTGCGGATGTCAGCGGTATCGGATGCCATGCGTGTTGATCCTTCGAGAAACGAGAGAAAGTCGGACGGTCAAGGCGCATCGACGGCGCCGACCATCAGGCGAGTCTACCGGGTGCCGTCCGGGAATCCGCCGCGACGGCTGTGATCCTCGGCCGTCACCGCTGCCGTCGTCATTCGACCGGCGCCTCGTGGGTCATCCGGCGGCTTGCCCCGCGATCACCTCGATGAGCTTGGTCACCGCGGTCGCGTAGCCCGCAACACCCTCGCCGATGACGTGCACGACGGCGACATCCCGCACGTACGAGAAGTGCCGGAACTCCTCCCTGGCCATCACGTCCGAGATGTGCACCTCGGCGACGGGCAACGAGACCCCGGAGAGCGCATCACGCAGCACTACCGAGGTGTGCGTGAGGCCGCCGGGGTTGATCACGATGCCCGCGCAGTCGAGGCGCGAATCATGGATGGCGTCGATGAGCACGCCCTCGTGGTTGCTCTGCACCGCGCGCACCTCGTAGCCGTGCAGCCCAGCGGTCTTCTCGGTCAGCTCCTCGACGTCCGCAAGCGTCTCGTGTCCGTAGATCTCGGGCTCCCGCACTCCGAGGAGATTCAGGTTCGGTCCATTGACGAGCAGCAGGCGACGGGATGCCTCGGTCACGATCCGACCTCCTGGTAGGCGGCGAACAGCAGGGACTCGTCCGGCGCCTGCATCACGGTCGGGCGCGCGAGGTCGTCGAGCACGATGAAGCGCAGCATCGTGCCACGGCTCTTCTTGTCGCGCCGCATGGCTGCCAGCAGGGTGTCCCAGCGTCCGACCGGGTAGGTGGTGGGCAGGGTCAGAGCGGTCAGGATGCTGCGGTGCCTGTCCGCGACGGCATCCGAGAGACGGCCGCTGAGCCGCGCGAGCTCCGCGGCGAAGACCATGCCGACGGAGACCGCCGCGCCGTGACGCCACTGGTAGCGCTCTGCGTGTTCGATCGCGTGTCCGAGGGTGT
>JBQCJQ010000224.1:0-6425 GCA_051952615.1 Humibacter sp. | reverse complement strand
AGGTGCCGCTCGCTGCGGGTTTCGAGACGCGCCGCTCCGCGGTGCTCCTCAACCCACGGTAAGGGCAAGTCGCCCTGCAAGCGGCGGCCCTCAACGTGGAGGGGCGGCCCGGTCGTCCTGTAGGCGGCACCGCTCCTCCTCCGTGTCCCCGGCCGTGCTCCCGTGCCTCGTGCCTCGTGCCTCGTGCCTCGTGCCTCGTGCCCCCGTGCACCCGCGCACCCGCGCCGCGCGATCGCGGCTACTGGGCGCGCACCAGCCGCGCCATCGCCGCATCCCAGAGGCGGTCGCCGAGCATGCGGCGTGCGAACGGAGCGATGTGAGCCTGAGTGCCGACCTTGTAGCGGGCCCGAGGCCTAGGAGACCTGACTGCCTGCACGATCGTGCGCGCGACAGCCTCGGGTGGGATGCCGTTGTCGCCCTCGTTGCGGGCGAAGCGCATGACGTTCCGGGTCACGACGCGGTAGGGGCTGTCCTCGGATTGGGCCGGGAGCACGCGCTCGAGCACATCGGTGAACGAGGTGTTGATCGCCGACGCCTCGATGAGAATCGTGCGGATGCCGAACCGGGCGGTCTCGAAGCGCAGCGAGTCCGAGAGCGCCTCCAGCGAGTACTTGCTCATGGCATAGGCCGACGAGAGCGGTGGCGTCACGAGTCCGGCACCGGAGCCGAGGTTCACGATGGTGCCCCCGCCGGCGGCGCGCATGCCCGGCAAGACGAGCTGACACAGGCCGATCAGCCCGAAGATATTGGTCTCGAACTGGTCGCGGTACGCCTTCAGCGGCAGCTCCTCGATCGCGCCCGGCTGCGAGTAGCCGGCGTTGTTGACCAGCAATCCGAGGTGGCCGCTCTCGGCAGTGATGACGTCGACCGCCCGAGCTCGGGAGTCCTCGTCCGTCACATCGAGCTCGACTGTGCGACATCCGGCATCCTGCAGATCACGGATCGACTCCAGCCTGCGCGCCGTTGCCCACACCGTGAACCCCGATCGAGCAAGGGCCACCGCGGTCGCGCGCCCGATCCCCGACGAGCAGCCGGTGACCAGGGCTGTGACGGGTGCGTTCGTAGTGGGGATGTTCTGCATCATTAGTGATCTAGGATCGGACATCCATGTCTCATAATCAATCACGCAGTTAGGCTTCAGACATGCCACGGGGAGCCGCACTGCAGGAGCGCACCAGGAACGTGATCCTCGACGCCGGCGCAGCGACCTTCGCCGCACAAGGCGAGGCGGCGGGGCTTGCGGATGTAGCTCAAGCGGCGGGGGTCGCTCGCTCGACCCTGTACCGGTACTTCCCCACCCGCGATGCTCTGCTGTCCGCGCTGGCGGAGAACGGGGCACGCGAAGTTGCCGCACGACTGGGGGAGCTCGATGACGAGTCCCTTCCGGTGCCGGAAGCGCTCGCGCGCCTCACTCGCGCCCTTCTCACGGTGGGCGCCAAATACGCGGCGCTCACCGTGCTCAGGCCCAAACCCGACGACGCATCCGAAGCCGAGTTGACCGATCGAGTGACACAGTTCTTCCGGCGAGCCATCGACGCCGGCACGCTCCGCCATGACCTCGACCCCGAGGCACTCGCCCGCATGTACGGCGATCTCATCAACGGCGCCATCACCCGACACCTCGGTGTCGACCCCGAGATCGAGAGCGCGAGCTCCCTCATCGTCAGCGTGCTCCTCGACGGAGCCAGGAGCTGAAACGCGGACGGCGCCTCGGCGCCAAAGAGAGTGCCGTCAGAGCGCGCGGATGCTCCAGCTGGCCGCCGTCGTGTCGCCGGGCTGCAGAACGATGAGGTCCGTTCCGGAGTTGAACGCATCCGGAGGGCAGGTCATCGGCTCCACCGCCAGGCCGACCCGGTGGAAGGACGCGTCGGGATGATCCGCGGTGTGGATCTGCACCCACGGGCAGGCGGCATCCCACTGCATCGTGACGCCGCGGCCGTCGGCGGCACGCAGTTCGACGGATGCGACGCCCTCGGCATCCCTGTTCAGTGCCGTGAACGCGTGGTCGATGAAGACATCCGCGATGGGGCGAGGCGCACGGAAATCGAAGTCCCCGCCCTGCTCGGTCGCGACGTCGGCGACGGCGATCGGCGCGAGGCGGTCGGGCGTGACCGTGAGCACGCTCGATGCGGGGAGGGTCAAGGTCCAGTCGTCGACGCGGCCCGTGCCGGCCACGAGATACGGGTGGGGTCCGGTGCCGAACGGTGCGGCATCCGCTCCGCTGTTGCGCGCCGTGACGATCGTCGTCAGGCCATCGTCGTCGAGTCGGAACAGCACGGTGACATCGATGCGGTGGGGGTAACCCTGCTGCGCCTGCACGGTCGCGGCCAGCTCCACGAAGTCCTCGCCGCGGTCGACCACCCGATAGTCGAGCCAGGCGCCAAGCCCGTGCAGAGCGTTGCCGCGCTGCGGCTCGGTCAGCGACAACTGCTCCTCGACACCGGCGAACGTGTAGCGGCCGTCGACGACGCGGTTCGGCCACGGCACCAGCGTCGTTCCGCGGAAGGCGGGCCTGATCTCGTCCGCGTCGAACGGCACGACGAGGTCGCGGCCGGCGAACGTCAGAGAGCGCAGCGAGGCGCCGACAGTGGCGATGGACGCACGGTACTCACCGCGCGCGAGGTCGATGGATGTTCCGGAGAGGGGGATGCTCACCGCCCCATTCTCTCGTACGGCCGAACCGGCACCGACCGCCCCGACGCAACCCCGGGGACCTACCTGTGATGTGATCGTGATGCACATCGACGAGGAGGAACAGCATGGCGAAGACGTGGGGTCTGCACGAGAGGACGCATCTCGGCCTGATGCTGGCGCTGACGTTCTCCACCGGCGTGGTGGATGCCGTCGGCTACCTCGGCCTCGACCGCGTGTTCACCGGCAACATGACCGGCAACGTCGTCATTCTCGGCATGGCGCTGATCGGCGGGGACAACCTGCCGATCATCGGCCCCATCATCGCGCTGGTCTGCTTCATCGTCGGCGCAGCGGCCGGCGGACGGGTGCTGCGCCGAGTGGATGCCGGATGGACCCGGCTGTCGACGACCATGTTCGCCAGTGTGGGAACCATACTGCTCGCGGCCGCCGTCGTGCTGTTCGCGGCCGGCCCGAATCCCGCTCAGGGGGTGCAGTGGACGGTGACCGGGATGCTCGGACTCGCGATGGGTGCGCAGGCCGCGACCGCGCGACACATCGCGGTGAAGGACGTGACGACGGTCGTCGTGACGTCGACTCTTGCGGGCCTTGCCGCCGACTCCGTGTTCGGCGCGGGAAAGGGCCAACCGTGGGCGCGTCGAGCGGGCGCAGTCGTGCTGATCGGACTCGGCGCCGTCGTCGGAGCGGCAGCGGTGCACGCGCGACCGGCGATCGGGCTGCTCGTCTCGGCCGCCATCGTGCTGGTGGTCGCCGTGTGGGGACACGCGGCGACGGGCGGGCCGGTGCCCGCGGTGTCGACGGATCTCTGAGTCAAAAGCACTGAAGTGACGCACAGGTTCCACACGTCTGTGAAGAAGTTCACGTCCGGTTCACGCCCAGCCGGGGGAATGCCCAGCGGCTCGCGTTGACCTGAGTAGGGCATCCATTCGGGTGCCGCATTCAGGCGGGAGACGCGGTGATCGGAACCGACGTGCGCAGTGCGCAGACGGATGGCGCGCGCGCCTCCGCGGTTCGGTCCTCCACCCATGAATCGCGGATCGACAGGCTCCCGGCGCGTGCTTCCGGCGCGTCTCCCGCCGGTCTCTCGAGGTACCGCCTGCCGTTCGTCGCCCTCGCAGCCGGAGCGGTCGCGTTCGTCGTCTCGTGGTGGGGGTCGTGGGTCCCGTCGTTCTGGGGTGACGAAGCAGCGAGCATCATGTCCGCCGAACGCCCCTGGGCGTCCCTGTTCCGGCTCTTCGGACGAGTGGATGCCGTGCACGGCACCTACTACACGCTGCTGCACATCTGGATCGACCTGTTCGGCGCGACTCAGTTCTCGACGAGGCTCACGAGCGCGCTCGCGGTGGGTGTCGCCGCCGCGGGCGTCGTAGTGCTGGTCAACCGAATGGGCGGGATGCGGCTTGCCGTGACATCCGCCCTCATCTTCGCTGTGCTGCCGCGCACCACGTACATGGGCGCCGAGGTGCGGTCGTACGCACTCAGCACGGCGTGCGCGGTGTGGCTCACCGTGCTGTTCGTTCGCCTCGTGAGCCGCAGGGCGACCCGGGTTCTGCCGTGGGTCGGGTTCGCCATCGCCTTCGCCGCGTGCATCTACGTGTTCCTCTACCTCTCGCTGCTCGGCCTCGTCTACGCGGCAGCGCTCTTGTGGACCGGTCGTGGCCGCATCCGCTCAACGGTGCTCGCGATGCTCGGCAGGGGCGCGGATGTCCCGCCCGACACTGCAGCGCTCGGCATGGTCGTGAAGCGCTGGCTGGCCGCGACGCTCGGGGCCGCCGTGCTGGCCGGCCCCGTCATCGTGTTCGCGTACCGGGAGCGTGGTCAACTCGCGTTCCTCGGACGGAATCCCGCTGTGAGCCTGCGGAATCTCGCCGTCTCCCAGTGGTTCGACACCGACACCTTGCTCGCCATTGCGGCGTGGTTGGCGCTGGCCGGCATCGTCGCCTGGGGAGCGGTCGTTCTGGTGCGCGCACGGCACACCCTGCTGGCCGGCGTGCCGGATGCCGCCACGGGGCGCGACAGCACGCTTCTTCCGGCGCTCGCCGTGGCCTGGGCCGTCATCCCGCCTCTCGTTCTCGTCGGCCTGAACTCCTTCGTGCCCGCGTACACGGTGCGGTACACCTCGTTCGTGACACCCGCCGTCGCCATTGTGCTTGCGATCGGTCTGAACGGCGCAGCGGGGTGGATGGCTCGCCGCTGGAACAACCGCACGTCGGTCATCCGTGCCGTCACCATCACGGTGGGCGTCGTCTGCATCGCTGCACTCGCCCTGCCGACGTACCTCGGGCAGCGCGGGCCGTACTCGAAGGACGGCGGAAGCGACTGGGCGCAGGTGGCCGCGACGGTGCAGGCGCACTCGACGCCCGGCGACGACATCGTCTTCGACGAGGACGCACGGCCGTCGCGCAACCCGCACCGTGCGCTGCACCTCTACCCGGAGCAGTTCAAGAACGTGGTCGACGTGAGCCTGAAGACGTCGTACGTCGACACGAACGGGCTCTGGGACAAGACGTATTCCATTCCGGATGTCGCGTCGCGACTGAACGAAGGGAACGGCCGGGTCTGGCTGGTGGAGTACCTCGGCCCGGATCGCAATGGCGTCGTGTCGTCCGCCGGCATGCACGCCAGGATCGCCCAACTGCAAGCGCTCGGGTTCGAGGTTTCCCACACCTATCGCTTGCACAGGGACGATGTCTACCTTTTAACGAGAGGATCATCATCATGAACGTGGCCGTCATCATCCCCACGTACAACGAGGTCGAGAACCTCGCGTGGATCGTGGGGCGCGTGCGGGCATCGGTGCCTGAGGCATCCGTGCTGGTGGTCGACGACGGCTCCCCGGACGGCACGGGAGAACTTGCCGACGAACTGGCGGCAGCCGACCCGCTCGTGCACGTTCTGCATCGCACCAGCAAGGAGGGCCTCGGGGCCGCGTACCGCGCAGGCATGCGGAAGGCGCTGGCCGACGGCCACGACGTGATCGTCGAGATGGATGCCGACGGGTCGCACCGCCCAGAGCAGCTTCCGGACCTGCTGGCCGCGCTGGATACCTCGGACGTCGTCGTGGGATCGAGGTGGGTTCCGGGCGGCGGTGTCGTGGACTGGCCGCTGTCGCGTCGCATCCTCTCGCGCGGTGGCAGCGCGTACGCACGCTTCGCGCTCGGCATCCACGTGCGCGACATGACCGGCGGGTACCGCGTGTTCACCGCCGACGCCCTCGATCGCATCGACCTCGACGCCGTGCTCAGCCAGGGCTACTGCTTCCAGATCGACATGCTGCGGCACGCGCACTCCGAGGGTCTGCGCATCTCCGAGGTGCCGATCACCTTCGCCGAGCGCGAGCGCGGCAACTCGAAGATGTCGCTCGGCATCGTCGCAGAGGCCATGCTTCGCGTCACCGCCTGGGCGATCACGTCGATCCCCGCGCGCGTACGTCGGGGCGGCAAGGCGGTCGCGCCCGTCACCGACCCGGTCGAGAGCCACCCGACCAGCGTGTGACCGCGTAGGGTGCCAGCTGCGGCGCGCCTGGCGCAGACGGGCGGGTCCGCACTAGGTGAGCCGCTCTCTGAGGCGGCGGCGTGTACGGCACCGGACCCGGCGAGTAGGGTGCCAACTGCGGCGCGCCCGGCGGGGACGGGCGCGCAAGACATACAGGGAGGACAACGTGTCAGAAGACCCTTATGAGCGGTTCGGGGCCGTTCCCTCGTTCACTGTGACCAGCGAAGACGTCGCGGACGGGCATCCGATCGTCGACGATCACAGGGCAAGCGGGGACA
>JBQCJQ010000223.1:0-2424 GCA_051952615.1 Humibacter sp. | reverse complement strand
GCCTCGTACAGCCGGTGCACATCCTCTGGCGGCATGTTCGCAGGCTTGAACGGCGACATCTTGGCGGCCCAGAGGATCTCGTCCGAATACGCGTTGCCGATGCCGGCGATCAACGACTGGTTCCGCAACACGCCCTTGATCTGCGCCCGCCCGGCAGCAGACAGGATGCCGGCGAACACCTCTTCGGTGAACTCGGGTGCGAGCGGGTCGGGGCCCAGTCGCGCGATGCCAGGCACCTCAGCGGGATCACGTACCAGCGAGATCGCCAGGCTCTTCTTCGTGCCGGCCTCGGTGATGTCCACCCCCGAGCCGTCATCGAGCACGAGCCGAGCGGCAAGCGGTCCGGTGCTCCGGCCGCGCGGTCGCGCCGTCGGTACGGGTGCGGCCTCGCGCCAGCGGATCCAACCGGCCCGCGCGAGATGGATGATCAGGTGAAGGTCCGTGCTCGTGCCATCACCGGCCCCCGCGTCGCCCTGGTCGTCGGGTCGCAGCGTGACGTCGAGGAACTTGCCGTGCCTGCCGACGCCGGCCACGCGCATCCCGTGCATGGCAGACACCGGTGGATCGAAGGTCTTCAGCGCGGCAAACGCCGTGACATCGAGGCGGTCGACGACGCGCCCGCCGAGCCGACCGTCGAGATCGGCAGCGAGCGCGTGCACTTCGGGCAGCTCAGGCACCCCACCAGTGTGCTCTACTGCGCCATTTGCGCGCTATCGCGCCAGCAAGACGGGCGCAAAAGAGCGCAAGTGGCGCAATTGCCGGCCGGTGGTCGGTGGTCGGTCGGCGACCGGTCGGCGACCGGTCGGTGGCCGGGGGTCGGCGTCAGCTCAGGATGTCCTTCGTCGCGAAGCGCGCGTACGCCAGCGCCCCGAACACCACGATGTAGCCGAGCTGGAGCAGAGCGTTCTGCCCGTACGAGTCCCACACGATCGGTTCGCGCAGCAGGTCGCCGAACCCCAGCCAGTAGTGCGTGAAGAGCCAGGGATGCAGCCAGTCCAGCTGCGGAAGCTGGTCCATGATCTGAGACACCCCGGCCAGCACCACGGTCGCAGCCATCGCGCCGACCGGCACCGTCGTCAACGTGGAGAAGAAGAGCCCGATCGCGCCCAGCCCGAGCAGCGAGAGCGCGACATAGCAGGCGAGCAGGCCCGTTCGAGTGAAGAATCCCGCCGCGCCGACCGTGTCGCCGGAGAGCAGCGTCACCGGCCCGACCGGGAAGAGCAGCGCCCCGATCCCGACGCCGGCGAGCACGATGACCACCGTCGCGGCGAGGGAGAACACGGCGACGCCCGCATACTTCACCAGCAGCAGGCGCACCCGGCCAGCGGGCGCGACGAGCAGGTAGCGGAGCGTGCCGAGCCCTGCTTCACCTGCGATCGTGTCCCCGGCGACCACGCCGAGGGTGAGCGGCAGAAAGAGCGGAACGCAGACGACCAGGGCCGTGAACCCCACGAAGAGCCCGTTGTGCGTGATCGAGCCGAGGAATGCGGGGCCCCGCCCGCTCTCGCCCGCTCCGGTGATGCGCACGACGATGGCGATCATCACGGGAACGGCGGCCAGTGCGACGAGCATCGCCACCGTGCGCCTCCGCCGGAACAGCGTCCCCAGCTCGGAGCCGAGCAAGGCGAAGACCCTGAGTCGCGGCGCCTCGGCCGCCTCACCCTGCGACATCGAAGCCCTCCCCGGTGAGCGCGACGAAGCGGTCCTCCAGCGATGGCGACGACACCTCGAACCCGCGCACCCGAACCCCTCCGGCGACGAGCGCGGAGACCAGTGCTTCGGGAGCGACATCCGCCTCGATGCCCGCCGTCACCACGTCGCCCGTCACCGACGGCGTCAAGCCGAGGCCCGCCAGCACGGATGACGCGAGCCCGCCATCCGGCGTGCGCACCACGGCTTCTCGTCCACCCGTCGCGCGCAGCTCCTCGAGCGAGCCGGACGCCACGAGACGCCCCGCCCGCATGACCGCGACGTGGCTGCACAGCTGCTCCACCTCGCTGAGCAGGTGACTCGAGACGAAGATCGTCGTGCCGTCGTCCGCGAGCCGACGGATGAGCGCCCGCACCTCGCGCGTGCCCTGAGGGTCGAGCCCGTTGCTCGGCTCGTCGAGCACCAGCAGCTCGCGGTCACGCAACAGCGCTCCTGCCAACCCCAGCCGCTGCTTCATGCCGAGCGAATAGGCGTGCGCCTTCTTGTCGGCGGCGTGCGACAGGCCGACCCGGTCGAGCGCGACGGCCACCCTGGTGCGCCTGGTGCCAGGCGCCGACCGTGGATCGGCGGCATCGAGCCGGCTCAGATTCGCGCGCCCGGTGAGATACGGATAGAACGCGGGCCCCTCGACCAACGCTCCGACGCGGGGGAGAACGCTTGCGGATGCCCGGGGCATCCGTTCCCCGAGCAGTTCGACGTCACCCGCGCTCGGCG
>JBQCJQ010000222.1:0-2048 GCA_051952615.1 Humibacter sp. | reverse complement strand
CGTACCACTCGACCGTCTGATATCCGCCGGGGAGCGCGAACAGCAGGCCGAGGCGGGGCACCCAGATGTCGCGCCGACGGAACGGGGTGTCGCTCCACGGCCCAACGAAGGAGGTGTCGACGGAGAGGACCAGGCCCCGGTCATCCGCTCGCCACAGCATCGTCCAGTCGACCCCGTGCGGGTGCGACGCCGGAGCGGTGCGACCGGCGACACGGAGCCAGCCCTCGCCCTGCTCTATGGCGTCTGTGCGGTGCAGCAGGCGGTCGAGTCCCGTGGCGTGCCAGACCGACGCGATGTCGTTGAGGTCGCCCTGGCCGTGATCGTTCTCCGTCGGCGCCCGGTGGAGGTCGAGCCACGGACCGTCGAGCTCGAGCTCGCCCCACCGCTTCAGTCGCCCGGTTCGCCCGTCGAAGATGACTCGGCCCAGGCGGGGATCATGCGTGATGGATGACGGCGCATGCGCCCCGGCAGCCTCGGGTCGCACGGCCTCGAGTCGCACGGGCTCGAGTCGCATGGGCTCTGGCAGGCCGCCCCGGTTCGCCCGAGGCTCGACGGCGGCAATGACCCGCTGCCCCCACGCGACCACGTGCCCGGCCTCGCCCCACGGGGTGTCACGGGCGAGCACCGCCTTGACGGTGACCACGGTCTCGTGACCGACGCGCGGCCTGACGGTGGGCAGCGCGATGCTGGCGGACTCCGATGCCGGGATCGCCGGCACCTCGAGGTGGCCGCCCTCGACGAGAAAGCCGTCCTCTTCGATGCGCCACCTGAAGCGCAGGTCTGAGGTGTCCGCCGTGTGGCGCAGGTTGTCGATCTGCACCGCCTCGCCCACGTCGAGGCGGATCGGCGCATAGGCCTTGGCGAGCTCGGCGAGGCCCGGTGTCGGAGTGCGGTCGCTGAACACCAGCCCGTCGAGGCTGAAGCGTCCGCCGTTCGGCTCGTAGTCGACATCCTCTCCGTGCATGACGAAGGGGATGCCGTCATCGGTCACCGCGTTGAAGCCGTGGTCGATCCACTCCCAGACGAACCCGCCGCAGATGCGGTCGTGCTGGGCCATGATGCGCCAGTAGTCACCGAGCGAGCCCGGGCCGTTTCCCATCGCATGCGCGTACTCGACGAGCAGGAACGGCAGCGCGCGACGCCGGTCATCCTGCTCGGGGGTGATGCCCTCAGGGGCCTTCTCCTCGTGCCGTCCGATGCGCTCGAGCTCGTCGAGCGTCGGATACATCACGGCGTAGAAGTCGGAGTCCTGGTAGCTGGGGTCTCGCTCGTAGTGCACGGGCCTCGAGGGGTCGCGCTGCCGCAGCCACGTCGCGAGCTCGCCGAACGTCGAAACCGATCCGCTCTCGTTGGCGAGGGACCAGACCACCACGCTCGCGTGGTTCTTGTCGCGCTCGACCATGCGCTGCAGCCGATCGAACAGGGCGGATCGCCACTGCGGGTCGGCGGGCGGGTTCGCGTCAGGAGAGGTGAAGACGAACCCGTGCGTCTCGATGTCGCACTCCTCGACGACCCACAGGCCGTACTCGTCGCACAGCCGCAGGAACTCGGGATGCGGCGGGTAATGGCTGGTGCGCACGGCGTCGATGTTCGCGCGCTTCATCATGACGATGTCGCGGATCATGGTGTCGCGATCGAGCGTTCTACCGGTGTCGGGATCGTGCTCGTGCCGGTTCACGCCACGGAACTTCACCGGCCTGCCGTTCACGCGGAAGACCCCGTCGACGATCTCGACGCGACGGAACCCCACGGCGAGCTCGACGGCCTCCCCCGCCGACCGCAGCACACCGCGATACAGGCGCGGCACCTCTGCACTCCACGGCTCGACGGCGACCGTGGCGGTCTCCCCGGCGGCCATGCGGATGTCGAGCTCGGGAATCTCCACGATGGAGGGCACCGACGCCTCGACGCGCAGGGTGCCGAGCCTCGTCTCCGGGTCGTAGTCGGCGTGCACGAAGTGATCGTCGAGGCCGTCGGCCGGCCGCTCGAGCAGCTCGACGTCACGGAAGATGCCGGGGAGCCACCACATGTCCTGGTCTTCGAGGTAG
>JBQCJQ010000221.1:0-8796 GCA_051952615.1 Humibacter sp. | reverse complement strand
AGTCGTACTTCACGGGCGCGCCCGTCGGATCCGTGCCCAACAACGCGGGACCGACGGGGGTTGCGCTGGCGGTGCCGGCGCTCTACCTCGGAGTCGCGCGGGCGGCGCAGGCCTTCTTCACGCGGTTCGCCCACGAGCGGGTGCCCAGTTCCTTGGGCGCACCGATCGCGACGACCGAGCGCATCCGCTCCATCGCGGGCGAGATCGAACTGCAGATCGTCACGGCCGAGGAGTTCCTGCGCTCGACCGCGCGACGTCTGGATACGGGCGAGACCGCAGCCAGACAACTCCATGCAGTGAAGCCGGTGGTGACGAGGGCTGCGATCACGGCGGTCCAGACCGCCGTCGCCGCGCTTGGCAACCCGGCTCTCAGCCGCAGCAACCCGCTCGAGCGGCACCTGCGCGACGTGCTGGCCTCGCGCATCCATCCCCCTCAGGACGACGCGGCGCTGATCTCGATCGGCAGCCGTGTGCTGTCTGCGCATCGATCCTGACCCCGACACACTGCACGACCCGGGATCGCGGAGATTCGGCCCGGCTCGGACCATCACATGAGAGGCATCACACCATGACAACAACACCCACCGGTCGCCGACGATTCGGCGCCCTCAGCATCGCCGCCGTCGGCATCGCCACCGTCCTCGGTCTCACGGCGTGCTCCGCCGGCGGCACGTCGAGCGCCGCCGGCGCGGCAGCCGGGAATGTTCAGAAAGGTGGAACGCTCAGCCTGGCGTTCAACCAGGACCCGTATGCGAACCTCGACCCGAACCAGAACTTCTGGATCGAGTCGCGCTCCCTCGATCGCAACCTCGTCGACTCGCTCACCGACCAGGATCCGAAGACGGGCGCCGTCAAGCCATGGCTGGCCACCAAGTGGTCCGTCTCGCCCGATGCAAAGACATACACGTTCTGGCTGCGCAAGGGCGTCACGTTCAGCGACGGCGAGAAGTTCGACGCGACTGCCGTGAAGGACACGCTCGACAACATCGCGAAGCTGGGCGCGCTGGCCTCGCTCGGCGCCACCTACATCTCGGGATACTCCTCGACGACCGTTGTGGATCCGTATCAGGTGAAGGTGGAGTTCTCCACGCCGAACGCCGCCTTCCTGCAGGCGACGGCGACGACGACGCTCGGCATCCTGTCGCCGAAGTCGTACACCGACTACACACCGGCGCAGCGCGCGCTCGGCCACTTCTACGGATCGGGGCCGTTCACGTTGAAGTCGTACACCCCTGATCAGTCCGTCGTGCTCGTCAAGCGCAAGGACTACGGCTGGGGTTCGTCGATCAACACGAACACGAAGGCGGCGTACATCGACGAGCTCGACGTGAAGTACATCCCCGAGGAGAGTGTGCTCGTCGGTGCACTCACCAGTGGGCAGATCGACGTGGCGTGGCCGCGGAACCCGCTGACGCAAGCGGACCAGGACACCATTACGGCGTCAGGGGGCGTCGTCAACAGCGCCGTCCTGCCGGGCCTGGCGTACAACCTCGAGCCGAACGTCAACGGCATCCTCGCCGACGACGCGGTGCGCAAGGCCATCCAGCAGGGCATCGACCGCACCACGTGGGCGAACACGGTGTTCTACAAGGGCTACCCGGCGGCGTCGAGCGTGATCGACTCGTCGACCCCGCAGTACAAGAACGAATCGTCGCTGCTCGCGTACAACGCCAAGGCAGCGCAGAAGACGCTCACGGACGCGGGGTGGAAGACCGGCAGCGACGGCTACCGCTCCAAGGACGGTAAAGAACTGACCGTCTCACTGCTGATCAGCACCCCATGGGCGGGCTGGGACCTGCTGCAGAGCGAGCTGAAGGCCATCGGCATCAAGCTGGTGCAGAAGGTCGACACAGTGGCCCAGTTCTCCGCTGACGCCAACAACGGCAAGTGGGATCTCACCGGCACATACTTCACCCGCGGTGACGCAGACATCCTGCGCACCTACTACGACACATCGATCGTCACCCCTGGCAAGGGTGCTGGCGCGTACACGCAAAAGCCGGATGTCGCCACCAAGCTGCAGGATCTCTTCGCAAAGGAGATCTCCGAGCCCGACTCCGCCAAGCGCACCGAACTCTTCGCGCAGATCCAGGACGAGCTCATCTCCTCGAACTCGCTCTTCCCACTGCAGAACCGTGTGCAGATCGCCGCGACGGCCAGCACCGTGCACGACCTGAAGTTCACGAACGAGGCGTTCCTGCGCCTGAACGACGTCTGGATCTCGAAGTAGCGCGAACCGGCACGAGAGAGGACAGCGAGCATGGTGAAGTACGTCGCAGGCCGGCTGGGCCAAGCCGTACTCGTGCTGTGGGCCGCGTACACGGTGTCGTTCGTGGTGCTCTACGTGCTGCCGAGTGATCCGGTGCAGATCCTGATCAACCAATCGGGCACGGCCACCACAACTTCGCCCGAGCAGGTCGCCAGGATCGCGCACGAGTACGGCTACGACCAGCCCGTCATCGTGCAGTACATCACGCAGCTGGGCAAGACACTGCGACTCGACTTCGGGCAATCCGTCTCCACCCATCAGCCGGTCGCCATGTTAATCGGTCAGAACCTGCCGCCCACCCTGCAGTTGGCAGGGACGGCTCTGCTGTTCACGTTCGTGCTGGGCGTGCTGCTCGCGTTCCTCGCAAATTACGCTGGGTGGCAGCCGATCCGGCGCCTGCTGGAGCGGCTGCCCGCCCTCGGGGTCTCGTTCCCCACGTTCTTCATCGGGCTTCTACTCATCCAGCTGTTCAGCTTCGACCTGCACCTGTTCCCGTCTGTAGGGTCCGCGACGCCCGCCGCCCTCGTGCTCCCGGCGCTGACGATGGCCATCCCCACGTCGGGCATCCTCGCCCAGGTGCTGATTCGAGGAATCAACGACCAGCTCGGGGATGCTTACATCGCCACGGCCAGGGCGAAGGGCCTCTCCAAGTTCGCCGTCCATGTCCGCCACGCGTTCCGCAATGCGGCACTTCCTGCGCTCACGATCCTCGGCCTGCTCGTCGGCTACACCGTCACCGGAGCCGTCGTCGCCGAGACGGTGTTCTCCCGCCTGGGCATCGGCCGGCTGGCGCAGCAGGCGGTGCTGGCCCAGGACATCCCCCTCGTGCAGGGCGTCGTCGTCATCGCCGCGACGGGATTCGTGCTCATCAATCTGATCGTCGACCTCGCATATCCGCTTCTCGATCCGCGCGTCGTCGTGACGCCGCGCGTGGCCTGAAAGGACCTCAGCCATGACTGTCGACGTGCCGATCTTCGAGGGCGCGCAGGATGCCGACCCGATGCTCGCACCTCGTGGTGCATCTGCCAGGACCGCACGCGCCGGCAACGCTGCGCCGACAACGACCGGCGGCGTTGAGCGGGAAGGGACGGATGCCGAACGCGCAGAGCGGTCACGTGGACGGCGGCTGGCCGGACAGCTTGTCCGTCGTCCCGGATTCCTGATCGCCGCCCTTTACGTGCTCGCTCTGCTGTTGTCCGCCGTCGCTCCCGCACTGCTCGCGCACGGCGACCCGACGGCGACGGATCCTCAGGTCGCGCTCCAGGGACCGAGCTCCGCGCACTGGTTCGGCACCGACCAGCTCGGGCGCGACCAGTACACGCGGTTCATCTACGGAAGTGCGCTGTCGATCGAGGCGACGGTCATCGCGGTGGGCGTCGCGGTCGTGGCCGGCCTCGTCATCGGGATCGTGTCCGGGTTCGTCGGCGGGGCGGTCGACGCCGTGCTGATGCGCTTCGTCGATGTGCTGCTCGCGATCCCAGCGCTCCTTCTCTCCCTCGCGATCGTCACGGCCCTGGGCTTCGGCACGGTCAACGTCGCCGTCGCCGTCGGCGTCGGGATCACCCCTGGTTTCGCCAGAGTCACCCGCGCCGAGGTCATGCGCGTGCGCACCCTGCCGTATATCGAGGCGGCGCGGATCAGTGGTGGCGGCGTCTTCCGCGTGCTCGGCCGTCATGTACTGCCCAATTCGAGGGGTCCGGTGCTGGTCCTGGCGGTACTCGACTTCGGCACCGCCATCCTCGCCGTCGCCTCCCTCAGCTTTCTCGGATTCGGCGCACCTCCGCCAGCACCGGAATGGGGCTCGCTGATCGCCGATGGACGCAGCTACCTGGTCACGTCGCCCTGGCTCGCACTGCTGCCAGGTCTCGCCGTCGGCCTGATCGTGCTGTCCCTGAACCACATCGGCAAGACCATCGAGGAGCTGCAGCGATGAGCGATGCGACGGTCAATGGCGCCCCGGCGCCCATCCTGGACATCCGCGGGCTCGAAGTCGCCTACGGCCGAGGTCGCGACGCCCGCGAGGTGCTGCACGGCATCGACCTGGCTGTGCGGCCCGGAGAACGTGTGGCCGTCGTCGGCGAGTCCGGATCCGGCAAGTCGACGACAGCGGCGGCGGCGCTCGGCCTGCTGCCGTCGACCGGCCGAATCACGGGCGGAACGGTCACGATCGGCGGTCGTGACGTGACCTCGTTCGGCGACAACGAGTTCCGCTCCGTGCGGGGAACGGTCGTCGGACTCGTGCCACAGGATCCGATGGTGTCGCTGAACCCGACGATCCGCATCGGACCGCAGGTCGCCGAGGCGGTGCGCCGGCGTGGCGTGCCGCGACGCGCAGTGTCGGCCGAAGTGATCGATGCGCTGAGGTTGGCAGGCATCGACGATCCGGTGCTGCGTGCCAAGCAGTATCCGCACGAGCTCTCCGGTGGGCTTCGCCAGAGGGCGCTCATCGCAATCGCCCTGGCTGGGGAGCCTCGGCTGCTGATCGCAGACGAGCCCACCAGTGCACTGGATGCCACCGTGCAGCGGCGCATCCTCGATCACCTCGACCACCTGGTCGAGCAGACCGGGATCGGTCTGCTCATCATCACGCACGATCTCGGAGTGGCGGCCGACCGCGCCGACCGGGTGGTCGTCATGCAAGAGGGCCGCGTCGTCGAGCAGGGAGCTCCGGCTCGAGTGCTGGAGACGCCGGAGCATCCGTACACGAGGCGGATCCTGGCCGCGGCGCCCGCGTTCGCCGTCCCCTCGCTGACGGACCGGGCACCACGCCGGGACGTGTTGACTCCCAACGAGCCAGCACGCCCATCAGCCTCAGGTCGGGCATCCACCCCGCTCCTCGAACTGCGCGGTGTCACCAAGGAGTTTCGTCTGCCGGGGCGGTCACCGGAGGGCGGCCACCGCCGGTTCCGTGCCGTCGACGACGTGTCGCTGTTCATAGCCGCAGGCGAGACCCTCGCGCTCGTCGGCGAATCCGGCTCAGGCAAGACGACGACGTTGCGCATCGCGATCGGATTGGAGACACCGACTTCGGGCACGGTGCTCGTCGACGGAACTGACGTCGCCGAGCTCGGCCGCGCCAACCGCAGGTCGCTCCGTCGGCGCGTGCAGCTGGTGCATCAGAATCCGTATGCGGCGCTGGATCCGCGGTTCAGCGTCGCGCAGCTCATCGCGGAGCCGCTCGAGGCATTCCGAGTCGGGGATCGCGCATCCCGTGCCGCCACCGTGCGCGAACAGCTCGCCCGGGTCGCACTGCCGCAGAATGTCCTTGTTCGTCGTCCGGCCGAACTCTCAGGCGGCCAGCGGCAGCGCGTCGCAATCGCGAGGGCACTGGCGCTGCAGCCAGAGCTCGTGCTGCTCGACGAACCCGTCTCAGCACTCGACGTCTCTGTGCAGGCGCAGATCCTCGACCTGCTCGCTGAGCTGCAACGCGAGCTCGGCCTCGCCTACCTCGTCATCTCACACGACCTCGCCGTCGTCTCGGACCTGGCGCATCGCGTGGCCGTGCTCGGCAGCGGGCGCATCGTCGAGACCGGACCCACGGCACAGGTGTTCGGCGATCCCCAGCACGACCTCACGCGTGAGCTCCTCGCGGCGATCCCGGGCCGCCGCGCGCTCGCTGCCTGAACCGCACAGCCGACCACCCGACACCTCACCACCCTTACGAAAGGAACCACCATGTCGACTCAGACCACCACAGATGCCGCCTGCGCGCTCCCGGATGCCGGGCTCCAGGCCGGCGCCGCATCCCTCGCCCCGCAGTTGGTCACTGCGAACCTCGCTTCCGCGGCTGTGGCAGGCGGAGCGCTGCTCGTCGACGTGCGCAGCGCGGGCAACCGCGAGCAGAACGGCGCCATCCCTGGTGCCGTCATCGCCGACCGCACCCGCATCCCCGAGCAGTTCGCGCTCGACTCGCACGCGGCGCTGCCCGGAGTCACGAGTCACGACCGACCCATCGTGGTGATCTGCGGATCCGTCAACGGGTCTCTGCCCGTCGCGACGGAACTGCTCGCCCTAGGATTCCGCAACGTCGTGCATTTCGACGGCGGATTCCGCGCCTGGAAAGGTGCGGGCCTGCCCACGGCCCCATGGACGGCGGATACCGCTGCCGCGACACGGGACGCGCTAGCGTCCTGACAGGTCGTCAGCCGACCGCCACGCTCCCCGCCAGCAGCGGAAATGTGTGCAGGAGATCGCCGGCGTCGAGCGTGCCGGGCTCGGTGCCGTCGCGGCGAGCCCGCGCGAGACGCTCTTGCAGAGCGGTGTTGATCGGCGCCTCGAGCCCCTGCAACCGCGCCTGCAGCACGATTTCGCCATTGAGGAAGTCCGTCTCCAGGCTGCCTCCGCGGAACAGGCTCTGCCAGGTCGAGCTGCCGCGCCGTGGATGTTCCGGGATGTCGGCCACGGCACTCCGGTCGAGCGGGATCCGCGACTCGCGAGCGACGTCGGCCGGATCCCAGCCCGCTGCCTGCAGCACGTGCAGCGCTTCATCCCGCACCAGGCTCGCGGCAGCCTCCCGGAGGGCGGATGGCGGATACAAGGCGTCGAGTCCGAAGCCCACGGATGTGAGCAGCTTCGCGGCTTTCCAGCGCGGGATGTCGTCGACCGACTGCGCCTCGAAGCGGGCCGCGCGCAGGTCCGCAGCCACGGCGACCGCCAGCGCGCGATCGGAGACGCGGTACCCGCCGAGCCAGACCGTGCCGACGGACGGAGCCCCGGGTGAGACGACCTCGCCCGCCCGTTCATAGCTGGACGGCAGCCAGAGCACGCCGCCCAGCACGCTACGGAAGCGCCGCAGGGCACTGCGCTCCGTGTCGAGGCCGTTCTGCAGCGTCAGCACGGGCACGTCGCCCGCACCGCCCTGCAGCGAGTCGTCGGCGCGCACATCGGCGAGATCTGTGAGCGTCTGCTCGCTGTCCTGCGTCTTGGTCGCCAGCACCAGAACGTCGCCGTCGCGAACCATCAGGTCATCTAGCTCGAGGGCAAGCCCGGCGTCGAGCACCTCGTCGGCGTCGGGCCGAATGTAGTGCAACCGGCCGGTACGCGCGTGCTCGAGCTGGGCGCCGCGGGCGACAAGGGCCACATCCTGCTGCGACCTGTGCAGTTCGGCTGCGAACGTGACACCGACGGCGCCTGCGCCTATCACGATGTAGCGACGGGATCCCATGGGCTCGTAGCGTCCTAGAAGGCTTTGCCCGGGTTGAGGATGCCGGAGGGATCGAGCACACGCTTCACCTCGTTGTGCAACCGAAGCACACGGTCCCCGAGCTCGGCATGCACCCAATCGCGCTTCAGTAGACCGATGCCGTGCTCGGCCGTCACAGTCCCGCCGAGGCGCAACGCAAGCCCGAAGATGGCGTCGGCCGCCGTTCGCGCAGCGTCCGGGATGTCCTGACCGGCGACGCCGCCGATCAGGATGATCGGGTGCAGGTTGCCGTCGCCGGCGTGCCCGAACACGAAGATCGGGACCCCCGCCGTGTCGGAGATAGCCGCGATCCCGCGGATCGCCTCTGCAAGACGACTGCGCGGAACCGCGATGTCCTCGATGAGAACGCGACCCAGACGTTCGATCGCGGGAAGCGCGAACCGCCGTGCGGCCAGGAGCCGCTCGCTCTCGGCGGGCTCCGTCGTCCACTCGACCAACGCTGCTCGCGACTCCAGCTCGCGCACCACGACCGCGAGTTCCGCCTCCGCGCCGAATCCGTCCGTCTGGGCGACGAGCAGCGCGTCTCCGGAGTCGTGGAACGACGTTCCCTTGGCGTCGTCGATCGCCCGTAGCGTCGCACCGTCGAGGATCTCGAGCACGCTCGGCCGCGCACCGCTCGTCGCGATCGCGGCCACGGCATCCGCCGCCTGCTCGAGCGTGTCGAAGAACGCGGTGGCTGTCGCGGTCGTGGGCGGCACGGGCAGCAGCCGCAGCGTCGCGCCGACGACGACGCCCAGCGTGCCCTCCGAGCCCACGATGAGGCCCGCGAGATCGAGACCGGTGACTCCCTTGATCGTCGATCGGCCCAGGTGCACAAGGTCGCCATCGGCGAGCACGACGTCGAGGCCGAGTACGGCGTCGCGGGTGACCCCGTACTTCGCGCCCCGCAGGCCGCCGGCGTTCGTGGCGATGTTGCCGCCGATCGTCGAGATCCCGACGCTGCCGGGGTCCGGCGCGTAGAAGAGTCCGTGTTCCCTGGCGGCGCGGTCGAGGTCCGCCGTCACCACGCCGGGCTCGACCCTCGCGACCCCGTCGACGGCATCGATGGCCAGAATCCTGTTCAGCCCCGAGAGGTCGAGCACGAGTTCGCCGTCACCCGCGACCGCGGCGCCGGCCAGTCCGGATCCTCCCCCGCGCGTGACGATCGGGATGCCATCCCGGTTCGCACTGCGCAGGATCTCCTGCACGTGCGGGATGTCGCGTGCGACGACGACCTCACGCGGAGCTCCGACCGGGAGCAGGCCCGACCGGTCGGTCGACAGGGCACTCATGACGCCCACGTCCGTGTCATCTCGGCTGCGGGCCGACGGCGACCGGACGCTCG
>JBQCJQ010000220.1:0-5626 GCA_051952615.1 Humibacter sp. | reverse complement strand
CGGTGCACCTTCGTCACGAGCGGACAGGTGGCGTCGATCGCACGAAGACCGCGGTCGGAGGCGGCCTGCACGACGGACGGCGCGACGCCGTGCGCGCTGAAGACGACGTGAGCACCCTCCGGCACTTCGTCGACCTCGTCGACGAAGATGGCGCCGCGCTTCTCGAGCGTCGAGACCACGTGGATGTTGTGCACGATCTGCTTGCGCACGTACACCGGAGCGCCGTAGCGTTCGAGGGCTTTTTCGACGGCGACGACGGCTCTATCCACACCCGCGCAGTATCCACGGGGTGCGGCAAGGAGCACCCGTTTGGGTCCGACCCCCGGGTTATCCTTGAGCCTGCCTCGTACGCTGGGCACGCGCGGCATCGCCAGATCGATCGTGTCGCTCACGCGTCAAGACTAGAGGTTGAGCGCCTGAAGGGAACTGAGCGTGCCGGATGCCCTACCCACCCTCGAGGCGCCGTGGCCCGTCGCCATCCTGGCCGGCAAGCTGCGCGACTACATCGATCGGCTGGGCACCGTGTGGGTCGAGGGGGAGATCACCCAGTGGGGCGTCAGCGGTGGGAACGTCTACGGCAAGTTGAAGGACGTCACGGTCGACGCGACGATCTCCTTCACCATCTGGTCGTCGACGCGTGCCAAGATCCCCGCCGATCTGAAGCAGGGCGATCGCGTCGTCGCGCTGATCAAGCCGAACTACTGGTTCAAGGGCGGCACGCTGTCGATGCAGGCCTACGACATGCGCCACGTCGGCATCGGCGACCTGCTCGAACGACTCGAACGACTACGGGCGCAGCTGCGCGAAGAAGGCCTGTTCGACCGGAAGAAGCCTCTCCCATTCCTTCCTCACTGCATCGGCTTGGTCACGGGCAAGGACTCCGACGCGGAGAAGGACGTGCTTCGCAACGCGCAGCTTCGGTGGCCGGCGGTGCGGTTCCGGGTTCGGCACGCTGCGGTGCAGGGCTCCAGGTCGGCGGCCGATGTCGCGGCACGCATCCGAGAGCTCGACGCGGACCCCGAGGTCGACGTGATCATCGTCGCGAGGGGTGGGGGCGACTTCCAGAATCTGCTCCCGTTCAGTGACGAGGCGCTCGTGCGAGCCGCCGCCGCGTGCTCGACTCCCCTGGTCAGCGCCATCGGGCACGAGAACGATCGTCCGATCCTCGACGACGTCGCGGATCTGCGCGCCTCGACGCCGACGGACGCCGCGAAGCGCGTCGTACCGGATGTCGCAGAAGAGCTCTTGCGGGTGCGGCAGGCTTCGGTCCGCATGAGCGCGCGGGTGACAGCCCTGCTCGGCCACGAGATCGACCGCGTCGCGCAGCTGCGTTCACGCCCAGCGCTCGCCTCGCACCACTGGATCGTCGACTCCCGCGCCGAAGACCTGACCCGTTACGTCGCCCGCGGCGTCGAGCTCGTCGAGCGTCGCCTCGAGCGTGCGGAGACCGCGACACGGGAGCTCGCCGTTCGCCTGCGCGCGCTCTCCCCGCAGAGCACGCTCGATCGCGGATACGCCATCGTGCAGGGGCCCAGCGGCATCGTCCGGGCAGCGGCCGACGCTCCGGCACAGACTCCTCTGCTCATCACGGTGGCCGACGGTTCCGTCGACGCCGTTTCCACAGGCGCACACGACGGCGGGTCATCCCCAGCCGTCTGAGTACCCAGCCGCCCGACGAACCCGCTACGTAGAATGGATGTCATGCCCCCCGACCTCGCCAGTCCCGTCGACCCCGGCCTCGCCGAGCTCAGCTACGAGCAGGCCCGCGACGAGCTGATCAGCGTGGTCTCCCGTCTGGAGCAGGGAACGCCGACTCTTGAGGAATCGCTCGCACTGTGGGAGCGCGGTGAAGCGCTCGCCCGCCGCTGCGAGGAATGGCTGATCGGCGCGAAGGCGCGGCTCGACGCCGCGCGTGCCGGCGTTGAGCGCGCCGACGACGACAGCGACGGCGACCCACGAGGGAGTGTTGCCTGAGCGATGGCAAGGAATGAGCATCCGGTCGTCGCCGAACTGGGCAGACCGGAGACCGCGCAGGAGACCGCGGCACGCAAGGCGCAGACATCCGCCGACCACAGGCGTCGCCAGACCGTCAACAACCTCGTGTATTCGCTCCTGGCGACGGTCGCGCTGGTCGCCGTGATCGTCCTCATGGTGCCAAGGCAGTCCCCCGCTCCGGCCAAGAACGTCGATTACGCACGCATCGCGGAGCAGGGCGCCGGCATCGAGCCCGATCCGCTTCTCGTTCCCACGGTGCCGAAGTCGTGGACCTCCAACTCGGCCGAGCTGAGGCAGAAGACCACGGATGGCGTCGACGAGTGGTACATCGGCCTGATCACGCCCGCTAATCAGTACATCGGTCTGATGCAGGGATTCGGCGCCAATTCCACCTGGCTCGCCGAACAGGTGGCGCACACGCATCCGGTGAGCACGGTGACGCTCGACGGCATCACCTGGAGCATCTACGACAACCGCGGCGACAACAACGTCGGCGACGCCGAGTACGCACTCGTCACGAAACAGGGCGACAGCACAGTCGTGCTCTTCGGCACGGCGTCGAACGGTGACTTCGCAAAGCTGGCCGGCTCGGTCAGCAAGCAGCTCGCCGCGGATGCGAAGGGAACTCGATGACCGACCAGAGGCCTGCGGATGCCTGGGCTCAGCTTCAAGCAGGCAACAAGCGCTTCATCGAAGGGGCTCCGCAGCACCCTCGTCAAGACGCGGAGCGCAGGGCGCAGACGCAGATCGCGCAGTCCCCCGTCGCCGCCATCTTCGGATGCAGCGACTCGAGGCTGGCCGCCGAGATCATCTTCGACCTCGGGCTGGGCGACGCCTTCGTCATCCGGAACGCCGGCCAGGTGATCTCCGAATCGGTGCTCGGTTCGATCGAGTACGCCGTCGCCGTTCTTCACGTTCCGCTTCTGCTCGTGCTGGGTCACGACAGCTGCGGGGCGGTTCGCGCCGCCATCGACTCCACCGCGCCGGGCGCCGACAGGCTGCCGCCTCACATCGCGGACCTCATCGCGCCCATCGTGCCCGCGGTGCGGAGGGTCGCAGGCGAAGCGAACGATCCGGCCACCATCGACCCCGCGGAGGTCGGACGCGAGCACCTGCACGACACGGTCGGAGAGCTGCTGCGCCGCAGCGAGCTGACCGCCCAAGCCGTCGCCGACGGCGAGCTGGCCATCGTCGGTGCGAACTACCGCCTCAGCGACGGCACCGTCGTCCCCGATCTCGTGGTCGGAGACGCCTAGGCGAGATCTTGCGGCTCCTCCGCAATCGGCACCATCACCCCACCACCCATCCGACACCTCATCACCATCAGATAAGAGCGAGGACCTAGACAATGGAAAGCCACCATCCCGACGCTGCGGACTACCGCATCGAACACGACACGATGGGTGAGGTGAGGGTGCCCCGCGACGCGCTGTACAGCGCGCAGACGCAGCGCGCGGTGGAGAACTTCCCGATCTCGGGATCGACGCTGGAGCCGACCCAGATCGCGGCGCTCGCACGCATCAAGAAGTCCGCCGCGCTGGCGAACAAGCAGCTCGGCGTGCTCGACGGCGAGATCGCCGACGCGATCGCCGCGAGCGCCGACGAGGTGATCTCGGGCGTTCACGACGGCGAGTTCCCGATCGACGTGTACCAGACGGGCAGCGGCACCTCGTCGAACATGAACATGAACGAGGTGCTCGCGACGCTGGCGTCGCGCCGTCTCGGACGCCCGGTGCACCCCAACGACCATGTCAACGCGTCGCAGTCATCCAACGACGTCTTCCCTACCTCGGTGCACATCGCCGTCACCGGCGCCCTCATCGACGACCTGATCCCCGCTCTCGACCACCTCGCGGTGGCGTTCGAGGAGAAGGCCGAACTCTGGAAGGACGCCGTCAAGTCCGGGCGAACCCACCTGATGGACGCCACCCCCGTCACGCTCGGCCAGGAGTTCGGCGGCTATGCCGCGCAGTTGCGTCTCGGCATCGAGCGCGTGCAGGCCGCACTGCCCCGCGTCGCAGAGGTTCCGCTGGGCGGCACCGCGGTCGGCACGGGAATCAACACGCCCGCCGGCTTCCCACAGCTCGTCATCCAGCTGCTCACCGCGGAGACCGAGCTGCCGATCACCGAGGCGCGCAACCACTTCGAGGCGCAGGCCAACCGCGACGGACTCGTCGAGGCTTCCGGTGCGCTGCGCACGATCGCGGTGAGCCTCACCAAGATCAGCAACGATCTGCGGTGGATGGGCTCCGGGCCCAACACCGGGCTCGGCGAGCTGCACATTCCCGACCTTCAGCCCGGTTCATCGATCATGCCCGGCAAGGTCAACCCGGTCATCCCGGAGGCTACCCTCATGGTCGCTGCACGGGTCATCGGCAACGACGCGACGATCGCGTGGAGCGGTGCCTCCGGCGCGTTCGAGCTGAACGTGGCCATCCCCGTGATGGGAACCGCGCTGCTGGAGTCGATCCGTCTGCTGTCCAACGTGACGCGCGTGCTCGCCGACAAGACGGTGCGCGGTCTCGAGGCGAACATCGAGCGCGCGAGGGCTCTTGCGGAGTCGTCTCCGTCGATCGTCACCCCGCTGAACAAGATCGTCGGGTACGAGGCGGCCGCCAAGATCGCGAAGCATTCGGTCGCCCAGGGCATCACCGTGCGCGAAGCCGTCATCGACCTCGGCTTCGTCGAGCGTGGCGAGATCACGCTCGAGCAACTGGATGCCGCCCTCGACGTGCTCAGCATGACCACGCCGCCCAGCGCGAAGTAGCACCCAGGCGTTCTCACCTCGACGCCCCGCCCGACCATTCGCGGCGGGGCGTCGCCGTCTCTTCTGACTCGTCATCGCCTCTGCCGCGTCGTCGCCGTCTCCTCGAGGCTGCACTGGACGCGCCGGGGGTCAGCCGACCAGCGGCAGCACGCCGAGGGATGCCCAGAATCCGCCGAGCAGGTATGGCCCGAACGCGATGCTCCCGCCCCCACCGCGCACGACCACCGTGCCGAGCGCGGCTGCCCCTGCGGCGAAGAACCCCAAGACGACGGTGCCGATCACGATCATGGTCGACACTCCCCCGCCTGCCACCGCCAACGCCGCAGACAGCTTGACGTCGCCCATTCCCAGCCCGCCCGCAACGGCGAGTAGAGCGAAGAACCCGCAGACCACCACCGTCGAGCCGACCGCCGCCGCCGGCACCTGCCACTCGGCGAGCGCACCGAGAACCACACCGACCGCCGCGACGACGATGCCCGGCACGACGAGCACGTTCGGCAGACGATGCTCGGCCAGGTCGACTCGGCACAGCTCGGGCGTGACGAGCGCGAGGTACAGGAACCCGACCAGTTCGAAGCGCCACCCCAGAACCGCGACGCTCAGCGTCGCAAGAGCGGCGGCGACCGGTGCCTGCCATGCGAGTCGCCGCACGAGACGGGGCGGTGCCGCGATGGGTCTGAGAACTGGGCTGGTCACGGAGCGACAGTAGTGCGCCGGTCGTCGCCCTCGTCGGCGTTTTCCACAGGCGGCCTCGGCATCCCCGCGGGAGTACCGACCGCCCTCCGGCACCCGCCGCGCCCCTCACGCGACGGGTGCGGGAGACGACTACGAGATCTCGCCGAACTCGAGCAGCTCGGTGACGAG
>JBQCJQ010000219.1:0-2885 GCA_051952615.1 Humibacter sp. | reverse complement strand
GCGAATCGCAGCAGCTGGGCATCCGTCGTCACGAAGACCAGCTCGTCGTCGTCGGACGCCTCGCATGCCCCGACCACGGTGTCTCCGGGCTTCAGGGCGATCACCTCGAACTCGGGTCGGTTCGCCCAGTCTCCCGGTGTCACGCGCTTCACGACGCCCTGCGCCGTGCCCAGGGTGAGCGGGACGGCCGAGTCCGAGGCGACGAGTGCGAGCACGCGCTCGGACTTGTCGGTGAGCCCGATGTAGTCCGACGACCGGACCCCGGCCGCCGGCTGCACCGCGTTCGCGGGGACCGCCGGCAGATCCACCGGGGTGAACCGCACGATGCGCCCGTGACTGGTCACCGCGCCGAGTTCGGTGCGGCTCGTGGTGGCGACCGACGACGCGATGGCGTCGTGCTTGCTGCGACGGGCCGGGGGAGTGATACGGGGAGCGACACCCTCGGCGTCCGGCTCCAGGTCGACTCGCACCAGCCGTCCGGTCGCAGAGAGGAACACGCGGCACGGAACGTCCGCCATCTCGAGCGCCTGCTGCGCCGCCTTGCTCCCCGTCGTGGCACGGGACGGCTTCGCCGACGTGAGCAGGGTTCGCCTCGGTGTGCCGAACCGCTCGGCGACGTCGTCGAGCTCCTGAGAGACGACGCCCTTGATGCGCTCGTCGCTCGCGAGGATCTCCTCGAGCTCGGCTATCTCGGCCATCAACGTGTCGCGCTCGGCCTCGAGCTCGATACGCGAGAACTTCGTCAGGCGACGGAGGCGGAGCTCGAGAATGTACTCGGACTGCACCTGGCTGAGGTCGAAGACCTGCATCAGTCGGGTACGCGCCTGATCGCTGTCGTCGCTGGTGCGGATGACCTGGATGACCTCGTCGATGTCGAGGATCGCGATCAACAGGCCCTCGACCAGGTGGAGACGTTCGCGACGGCGGTCGAGACGGTACCTGGAGCGTCGGGTGACGACGCTGATGCGGTGCTCGAGGTACACCGACAGCAGCTCGCGCAGCCCGAGCGTGCGCGGGTTTCCGTCGACCAACGCCACGTTGTTGATGGCGAAGCCGTCTTCGAGCGGGGTGAACCGGTAGAGCTGCTCCAGAACGGCCTGGGGGCTGAACCCGGTCTTGATGCCGATCACCAGGTGCAGGCCACGGCTGCGGTCGCTCAGGTCGGTGACGTCGGAGATGCCCGCGAGCTTCTTCGCGTTGACGCCGTCCTTGATCTTCTCGATCACCTTCTCAGGACCGACGAGATAGGGGAGCTCGCTCACCACGAGACCCGTCTTGCGGGCGGTGATCGGCTCGACCGTGACCTTGGCGCGCGTGCGGAACGTGCCTCGACCCGTTGCGTAGGCATCCTTCACCCCGTCGAGGCCGACGATGATGCCGCCGCCCGGCAGGTCAGGGCCAGGCACGAACTCCATCAGCTCGTCGAGGGACGCCTCGGGATGATCCAGCAGGTGCCGAGCAGCCCCGACCACCTCGACGAGGTTGTGCGGCGCCATGTTCGTCGCCATGCCGACCGCGATACCGCTCGCACCGTTCACCAGAAGGTTCGGGATGGCCGACGGCAGCACATCCGGCTGCATCAGCTGGTTGTCGTAGTTGGGGACGAAGTCGACCTCGTCCTCGTCGATGCCGTCCGTCATCGTCAGGGCGGCTGCCGCCAGCCGCACCTCCGTGTAACGGGCTGCGGCCGGTCCGTCGTCGAGCGAGCCGAAGTTGCCGTGTCCGTCGATCAGCGGCAGGCGCAGCGTGAAGTCCTGCGCCATGCGCACGAGAGCGTCGTAGATGGCTGAGTCGCCGTGCGGGTGGAGCTTGCCCATCACCTCGCCAGTGACGCGTGCCGACTTCACGTGGGCGCGATCCGGGCGCAGACCCATCTCGCTCATCTGGTAGAGGATGCGGCGCTGAACGGGTTTGAGGCCGTCCCTGGCGTCGGGCAGCGCGCGCGAGTAGATGACCGAGTAGGCGTATTCGAGGTACGAGCTCTGCATCTCGGCCGAGACGTCGATGTCTTCGATCCGCTCCGGCGCCGGTTCGGCTGCTGGGGTGTTGCGTGTTCTGCGGTTGTCTGCTGGGCTCATTCGTGCATTCTCGAGAGGGCCATCTCGCGTGGTCTGCCACGCTCCCCGCACGCCGAATCCGACACACTCGGGTGTGTCAGACTGGCCGGGTGGGGACAATGCTACCGGCCGGATTCTCGCAGGCGACGAGCCTGGCCGACGTTCTCACGAGTTGCCTTGCCACGGTCGCAGGGGCTCGCGGCGCCATCCCTCTTCCGCCCGTCTCACGTGCCGTTGTCGTAGTGGTCGACGGCCTCGGGGCTCACGCCCTTCGTGCACGTGCCGGCCACGCGAGATTCCTCGCCCCGCGGCTCACGAAGGCGACGACCATCACCAGCGGTTCGCCGACCACGACGGCATCCGCCATCACCACGCTGTGCACGGGGCGGATGCCCGGCGAACACGGCATCGTCGGCTATCGCGCCCTCGACCCGCGAACCGGCCGGGTGTTCAACCACCTCAGCGGCTGGAACGGAGACCCCGACCCGGCAACCTGGCAGCGCTGCGAGACGGTCTTCGCCCAGGCGCGGGAGCAGGATGTCACACCGAGCGTCATCGGCCCCGAGCGCTACCGCTCGTCGTCCTTCACCGCGGCGGCACTGCGCGGAGCCGACTACCTCGGCGCCGACAGCATGGAGCGACGTGTCGAGCTGGTGCGCGAGCTCTTCGACCGCGGCGGCCGGCAGCTGGTCTATCTCTATGTTCCCGAGCTCGATGTCGCCGCCCATGCCCGCGGTTCGGAGTCGGATGCCTGGCTCGTCGCACTCGAGCAGCTCGACTCCGTGATGTCGTCACTCGCTCGCTCCCTGCGGTCCGGCGAAGGCGCGT